>JAXHUI010000070.1:0-8646 GCA_034189745.1 Pseudomonadota bacterium | reverse complement strand
TCATTCCCACTCGATCGTGGCCGGTGGCTTGCTCGAAACGTCGTAGGTTACCCGGGAAACCTGGGCGACCTCGTTGATGATGCGGCTGGAGACGGTTTCCAGCAGCTCATAGGGAAGGTGCGCCCAACGGGCGGTCATGAAGTCGATGGTTTCGACCGCTCGCAGGGCGATCACATACTCGTAGCGGCGGCCGTCCCCCACCACACCGACCGATTTTACCGGCAGGAAGACGGCGAACGCCTGGCTGGTTTTGTGATACCAGTCGGCCTTGTGCAGCTCTTCGATGAAGATCGCGTCGGCCTCACGCAGGATTTCGGCGTACTCCCGTTTCACTTCGCCCAGAATCCGCACCCCGAGCCCCGGCCCCGGGAAGGGGTGGCGGTACACCATGTCGTAGGGTAGCCCCAGCTCCAGGCCGATTTTGCGCACCTCATCCTTGAACAGCTCGCGCAGCGGCTCGACCAGCTCGAACTTCATCTCCGCCGGCAGGCCGCCCACATTGTGGTGTGACTTGATCACGTGCGCCTTGCCGGTCCTGGCGGCGGCGGATTCGATCACATCCGGGTAGATGGTTCCCTGCGCCAGGAAGCGGCAATCCCGCAGCGTCTCCGCTTCGCTATCGAACACCTCGATAAAGGTGTTGCCGATGATCTTGCGCTTAGCTTCGGGATCGGCCTCGCCCTGCAGCCGCCCCAGGAATTGGGCTTCGGCATCGACACGGATCACGTTGACCCCCATGTTGCGGGCGAACATCTCCATCACCTGTTGACCTTCCCCCTTGCGCAGCAGGCCGTTGTCCACGAACACGCAGGTCAGCTTGTCGCCGATCGCCCGGTGCAGCAGGGCGGCCACCACGGAGGAGTCGACACCGCCGGAGAGGCCCAACAGCACTTTCTCGTCACCAACCTGCCGTTGCACCTTCTCGATCAGATCCTGGATGATGTTGGCCGCGGTCCAGAGTGCGTCGGTGTCGCAGATCTCCCGCACAAACCGCTCCAGAATGCGCAGCCCCTGTTTGGTATGGGTCACCTCCGGGTGGAACTGGACACCGTACAGGTTGCGCTTGGGGTCACACATCGCCGCGATCGGGGCGGAGTCGGTGGAGGCGATGGCGTGGAAACCGGGCGGCATTTCGGTCACCTTGTCACCGTGGCTCATCCAGACATCCAGCGACAGGGTGCCGTTGTTGGCGATATGGTCCTCCACCCCCTCCAGCAGACGGCTCGGGCTGTCGGCCAGACGCACGCGGGCATGGCCAAACTCCCGCTTGTCGGAACTGGCCACCTGGCCGCCCAGCTGCTCGGCCATGGTCTGCATGCCGTAGCAGATCCCCAGCACCGGCACCCCCAGCTCGAACACGCAGAGCGGCGCCCGGGGTGAATCCAGCTCGGTGACGGATTCTGGCCCACCGGCCAGAATGATGCCGTTGGGGGCAAATTCACGGATCGTCGCCTCGTCCATGTCGAAGGGGTGGATCTCGCAGTAGACGCCGATCTCGCGTACCCGGCGAGCGATCAACTGGGTGTACTGCGATCCGAAATCGAGAATCAGGATGCGTTGCGCGTGAATATCGTTGCTCATACTCAGTGACTCCACCGAATGCCGGCCGCCGGGCGGCGCAAACAAAAAGTGGGGCAGTCCACCGCCCCACCTGTCAGTTGGCTATTGACTGGTCAGCCCACACGGTAGTTGGGGGCTTCCTTGGTGATACTTACATCATGCACATGGCTCTCCGTGATGCCGGCGTTGGTGATCCGCACAAACCCGGGCTTGTTGCGCATCTCCTCCATGGTGGCACAGCCGGTGTAGCCCATGGCGGCACGCAGCCCGCCCATCAGCTGGTGCACCACGCCCGCCATCGGCCCCTTGCAGGGAACACGGCCTTCGATCCCTTCCGGCACCAGTTTCTCGGCCCCCTCCTTGGCGTCCTGGAAGTAGCGGTCGGAGGAGCCGGTCAGGCCCGACATCGCTCCCAGAGAGCCCATGCCGCGATAGGACTTGAAGGCGCGCCCCTGGAACAGCTCGACCTCGCCGGGCGCCTCATCCGTTCCGGCCAGCATGGAGCCGACCATCACCGCCGCGGCGCCGGCGGCCACCGCCTTGGCCAGATCGCCGGAGAACCGTATGCCACCATCCGCAATCAGGGGAACCTCCAGCTCACGCAGCGCCGCCGCCACATTGGCGATGGCGGAGATCTGCGGCACCCCGACGCCGGCGACGATGCGTGTGGTACAGATGGAGCCGGGACCGATCCCCACCTTGACGCCGTCGGCACCCGCGTTGGCCAGGGCGACTGCGGCTTCGGCGGTGGCGATATTGCCACCCACCACCTGAACCTGGGGAAAGTTCTGTTTTACCCAGCGCACCCGTTCGATCACCCCTTTGGAGTGGCCGTGGGCGGTATCCACCACGATCAGATCAACCCCGGCGGCCACCAGCGCCGCCACCCGCTCGGGGGTTTCCGGGCCGGTCCCCACGGCGGCGCCGACGATCAGGCGGCCCTGGCCATCCTTGGCGGCGTGGGGAAATGCCTGCGCCTTGCTCATATCCTTCACGGTCATCATGCCGCGCAGGGCGAAATTGTCATCCACCAGCAAAATCTTTTCGATCCGGTGCTTGCGCAGCAGCTCACGGATCACCTCCGGGTCTTCGCCCTCCCTGGCGGTCACCAGCCGCTCCTTCGGCGTCATGATGGTGGAAACGGTCGCATCCATGTCATGCTCGAAACGCACATCGCGACTGGTCACGATCCCCACCAGCTCGCCATCATCCACCACCGGGAAGCCGGAGAAACTCAGCTTGCGCGACATATCGATGATCTCGCGCACGGGGGTATCGGAACGGCAGGTGACCGGGTCCAGCACCACCCCGGACTCGAACTTTTTGACCCGACGCACCTCTTCCGCCTGCCGCTCGAGGGTAAGATTCTTGTGGATGATACCGATCCCCCCCTCCTGCGCCATGGCGATCGCCAGACGGGACTCGGTGACGGTATCCATCGCCGCCGAGACCAGCGGAATATTCAGCTCGATCCCCTTGGTCAGACGGGTCCGCAGTGAGACATCCTTCGGGAGCACTTCCGAGTATCCCGGAACCAGTAAAACATCATCAAAGGTCAACGCTTCTTCAACGATTCGCAACATACTGAACCCGCCCGTTGTCTGTGAAAAATTAAACCGGAAATTGTACACAGAAACCGCACCGACAACAATCCACCATCACCCCGGATGCCCCGCGTGCGAATCTCGTTTATGATGCGCGGATGAACCGATCCGAAGCCACCACCGCCATCACCGTCAGTGAACTGAACCGCCAGGTTCGCTCGCTGCTGGAAAACTCCTTCATGACCTTGAGGGTCGTGGGCGAGATCAGCAATTTCGCCCGCCCTTCCTCCGGGCACTGGTACTTTACCCTGAAAGATGGCAAAGCTCAGGTTCGCTGTGCCATGTTCCGTAACCGCAACCTGCAGGTCCGCTTCCGCCCCAGGGAGGGGGATCAGGTGGTGGTTCAAGCCAGGGTGAGCCTGTATGAGGGGCGGGGTGATTTCCAGCTGATCTGCGAGCAGATGCAGGAGAGCGGATTGGGCCAGCTCCAGTTGGCCTATGAAGCGCTGAAGCAGAAGCTGGCCGACGAGGGCCTGTTCGCCACCAGCCGTAAACGGCCGATCCCCGCCCCGGTTCGGCATGTCGGCATCATCACCTCCCCCTCCGGGGCCGCCATCCACGACATTCTGACCGTGCTGCAGCGCCGCTGCCCGGGGCTGCCGGTGGCGCTCTACCCGGTGGCGGTCCAGGGAAGCGAGGCCGCCGGCCAGATTGTGCGCGCCATCGAGCTGGCCAACCGCGATCAGCGCTGCGATCTGCTGATCGTGGGGCGCGGCGGCGGCTCCCTGGAGGACCTGTGGCCCTTCAACGAGGAGGCGGTGGCACGCGCCATCGCCGCCTCCCGCATCCCCATCGTGTCGGCGGTGGGGCACGAGGTGGACGTGGCGATCAGCGACCTGGTGGCCGATCTGCGCGCGCCGACCCCCTCGGCGGCGGCGGAGCTGATCAGCCCCGATCAGCAGGTCCAACTGCAGCACCTTGCCAACCTGCGCCAGCGGTTGCAGCGGCAGATGGCGCTGCAGTTGCAGCGTGGGCGTGAGCGGCTGGACCATCTGCGCCTCAGACTGCGCCATCCCAGTGACCGTCTGCGGGAGCAGAGTCAGCGGCTCGATCAGCTTGAACAGCGGTTGCAGCGTGCCCTGCAACGGCAGTTACAGAGCCACCGGCGGCGACTGGATACCCTGCAACAGCGGCTGCGCCAGGTGTCGCCGGCCCGCCTGCTCGAGCACAAGGGGGAGCGGCTGCACCCCCTGCGGCTGAGGTTGCACGCGGCCATCAGCCACCTGCTCGAACGCCGCCAGCTCCAGCTGCAGGGGCTCGGGCGCGAGCTGCACAGCGTCAGCCCGCTGGCCACGCTGGAACGGGGCTACGCCATTATTCAATCCAGCGATGGCACGGCCATCACCGCCAGCACTCAGGTCGCGCCGGGGGAGCAGGTCACGGCCCGGTTACACCGCGGCAGGCTGCTGTGCCGCGTCGAGCAAAGCAGCGACTGAACGCAGTGGCGGGCGCGCCATGCTACCATCACCCTCCACCGAGCAACGGTGCAACCGGCTGGTCTGATATTTCAACGGGGGATCGCGATGCAACTGAATTTCCAACGCAGCGGCCAGGGGTTTCCTCTGATCATTCTGCACGGGCTGTTTGGCTCTCTGGAAAACTGGGGCGCCCAGGCCAAACAGCTCAGTCAACGCCATGATGTGATCGCCGTGGATCTGCGCAACCATGGCCGCTCGCCCCACGCTGCGCGCATGGACTATTCCGCCATGGCGGAGGATCTGATCGAGTTGATGGAGCGGCTGCAGCTGGACCGGGCCCATCTGCTGGGCCACTCCATGGGTGGCAAGGCGGCGATGCAACTGGCGCTGACCCACCCGGACCGGGTCGAACGGTTGATCGTGGTGGATATCGCCCCGGTGGCGTATCCGCCACACCATGAGGAGGTGTTCGCCGGCCTCGACAGCATCGACCTGTCACGCCTGCAAAGCCGCCGGGAGGCGGACGCGATTCTGAGCCGCCATGTGAGCTCCGCGCCGACCCGGGCCTTTCTGCTGAAAAACCTCTACCGCGATGAAAACGGCCACTTTGCCTGGCGCATGAACCTGCCCGTGCTGGAGCAGCAATACGATCGGATAGCGGCCCCACCGAAGGGCACCCCCTACACCGGGCCGGTTCTGTTCATCAAGGGGGGGGAATCGGATTATATCGCGGCGGAGCATCGAGAGGCGATCCTGACCTGCTTTCCCGCCGCCCGATTCAAGATCATCGCCGGTGCGGGGCATCTGCCCCATGTGGAAAAGCCAGCCACCTTCACCCGGCTGGTGGAGAACTTTCTTACACCTGATAACTGAACAGGGTGCCGGGCGGGTACAGGCGGGCGAGAGCCCCGGTCTCGACCAGCTGCCGTTGCAGCCGACCGCTGGACTCAGCCTGTACCTGCCGGGTCGCCACGCGCTGTTCGCCGCCGCTCTCTTCCTGCCGACCGCTTTCAGCAGCGCGTGTTGCTGCCGGCTCGGTCTCTTCGCCGCTGCCTTCACTGCCGCTGTTCTCCATCCGCGCCAGCTCGGCCCGGGCCGCAGCCGCCATGGCGCGAGCACTGGCGGCGACCCGGTAATCCTGGGCGGATGGCTGGGCCGGCGCCATCGCGGCACGGATGATCGCCTGGCTTCGTTCCAGGGTGGCGCGGGGATCCCCTCTGACGGCGGAGGTATCGATGCTGACCTCGCCGCCAACGGCGTAGATCTGACCATCCGGGCCCCGTTCGTAGCTGTAGGAAACGGCCCCGGTCAGCCCGGCCCCGGCCGCCTGGTGCGCCATTTCATGCTGGCGCACCTCACGATCACGCGCTTCGAGCTGCCGCACGATATTTTGCTGCTGGCGCTGTTCTTCGGCCGACGCCGGTTGCGAACGGGGGGCGGCGCCACCTTTCGCCGCCGACGCTGGCGCCGCCGCCGTGGCGGCGCCAGCCCCCTCTGCGGGCGGTGCGCCCGGGGCGGGCTGTGCAGAGGTCGCGCCGCCCGGGAGCCCACCGGCTGGGGCAGCGCGCGCGTTTTCAGGCGCGGCCCCGCCTCCGGGCGGTGGCGCGGTCGGCACCGGCGCCGCCGCGGGCGAGGCGCTCACACCACGAGCGGCGGGCTGAATGTAGCCCGCTACGGGAACCGCCGGGGGCGGAATGGTGGAAAGGGCTATGTTCATGGCGGCAAAGGGAGGATCACTCCCCCCTCCTCCATCAGGCCATGGTGTCGATCAGGTTGCCCAGCACCTCACCGCTTGCGTTGACCACCTTGGTGGCGGCCGCGGCGGTGTTTTGACTGACGGTGGAGGTGGCAACATCCTGATTGACCTGGCGTCCAGACGCCATTTCCGGCTGGTTGGGCCGACCGCTGCCTTGGGTGTCACCCGCTGCTTTCGGGGTGTTGTCCTGGCTGCGGTTTACGTTGAGCATGCCGCTGTTCAGAGCTGATGTGACGTTCATGGGGGACCCCTCCATTTTTGTTCACCGTTGTTGCTTCAGGCGCCGACGCGATCGGGGCGGGAGATCAGAGCCACGCCATCCAACCCGCTCCGGGCCAGAACCATTCTATCTGCCAAGTAGTATAGAACAACTGCCGCCTTTGGTCACTTTTTACCCATTCAGCAATCGATCGAGATCGAGCCTGTTTGCGACCTGGGCTGGGTCGGGGGCGGCCAGCCAGGGGATCCGCCCCAGCAGGGGGGCTCGCAACAGTGCCTCCAGCGTGGCCAGATTCTCCTCCACACAGCTCATCTCCGGGTCGACCTGGTTGGCCACCCAGCCAACCAGGCGCAGGCCGTCGCGGGCGATCGCCTCCGCCGTCAGGAGGGCGTGGTTGATACAACCCAGTTTCATCCCCACCACCAGGATCACATCCAGCGCCAGCCGTTGTGGCACGCAGGCCAGGGTTTCCCTCCGGTTCAACGGCACCCGCCAGCCCCCGGCCCCCTCCACCACCACCAGATCGGCGCCGTGCAACATGGCGCCACGACAGTAGGCGGCCAGGCGGTCACCGCTCAGCCTGCGCCCGGCCCGCTCGGCAGCGATATGGGGGGCGATGGCCGGCTCCAGCGCGACCGGATTGACCTGGTCATAACTCAGCCTGACACTGGCGGCCGCCTGCAGCTGCAGCGCGTCGCCGTTGCGCAGCCCATCCGCCGTTGGCTCGCAGCCCGCCGCCACCGGCTTGAGTCCGATGGTTCTCAGCCCCCGGCGGTTGGCCGCCAGCAGCAGCGCGGTGGCCAGCAGCGTCTTGCCCGCGTCGGTATCGGTACCGGCAATGAAGAAGTGCTTTTTCACGCCACCTCCTTGAGCAGCTCCAGGTAGTAGACTTCGTAGGTGGCCGGGAGCATGCCATCCCCCTGGCGCAGTTGCTCATAGGCCGCCAGCAGGCGGGTCAGTCGCTGCCGACTGCTCAGCCCCCGCTGGCGGCGCGGGTTGACGTTGTGCGCCCCCAGCGATTTGAGCTCCTGCATCAACTGTTGCAAGCGGGCATAACGCAACACGCGCTCCTCACGCTCCTGCCTGACCAGCCTCAAGCCGAAGCTGTGTGCCAGCAGCCGCTGCAGGGGCATGAAACTGTTTACGTGCACATCGTCGTCCACCCGGGCCCAGGCCTGTTTGAGCTGCCATAACGAATCCGGCCCCAGGGTAGCCACCAGGCAGCGCCCCCCCGGTTTCAACACCCGGGCCAGCTCCGCCATGAGCCGCTCTGGCTGCTCGCACCACTGGATCGCCAGACTGGACCAGATCAGATCGACGCACGCATCCGCCAGCGGCAGCTGTTCCGCGTCGGCACAGAGATAGTGGGCGTTGGCCACCGGACGCCGCGCCCGGGCGTAGTTGAGCATGCCGTGGGCCAGATCCAGCTCGAGCAGCGGCGCCAGGGGGTAGCGCGCCCGCAGGTGGGGGGCGGCGTAACCGGTGCCACAGCCGAGATCGAGCAGATGGCCCTCGACCCGGTACGGCAGCCAGTGCAGCAGTCGATCGGCGATATCACGCTGCAGTTGCGCCACCGCGTCATAGCTTTCGGCAGCACGGCTGAACGCCTGCGCCACCTTGCGTTTATCCCGCAGCATCGGCAGCACTCACCTGGCGTATCAGCGCCGTCACAACGGCGTCGGCCTGGCTCACAAATGGCAGATGCGCACTGTGCTCCAACAGCTGAACCGTCAGGCGGTGATTCAGCGCCCGCGCCGGCCCGGCGAGCCCGGCGGGCACCAGCTGATCGGCGCGCCCCAGCAGCAGTTGGGCCGGGCACGCCAGCGCGGCCAGCGCGGCTCGAAGATCGGCCCGCAGCAGCTTCAGCGCCGGCGCCGGCGCCCGGGGCTCGGTGGCGCTCAGCACCGCCTTGAGGCGCCTCAGCTCCTCCCGGGCGGTGGCGGAACCGCGGGTCTGGAGGGCGGCGAAGCGCTGCAGCGTCCTGCCCTGCTGGCTGGCCAGGGCGGCGAGAAAGGCATCGAACAGCGCCGGGGCCATGGCGCAGGGCCAATCCTCGCGGGCGACGAAACAGGGATTGGCCGCGATCAG
>JAXHUI010000007.1:0-55695 GCA_034189745.1 Pseudomonadota bacterium | reverse complement strand
GGACAGAGCACCAGCGCCTGCACATGAAACCGTGCCGGCTCGAGCCGTTGCAACACCCCCAGCCCGAACGCCGCCGTCTTGCCCGAACCGGTCATTGCCTGGGCGATCAGATCGGCCCCCTGCAGGATGATGGGGAGGCTTTCCTGCTGAATCGGTGTCATCAGCCGATAACCGAGCGAGGCGAGATTATCCTGCAGCTCGGCCCGCAGCGGCAGGAGTGAAAAGGGATGTTGACTCAAAAGAATACCTTCGACGAGGGTTGCCAAAGGCGCACTTTAACAGAGGGGCCCAGGCGGCGCACCCCCAAAAAAAACGGCATCTTAGATGCCGTTTTTTGCTCTTTGCTAGGGCTCAGGTCGCTTGCTGAATCAGCATGTTGCGAATTTTGCCGATCGCCTTGGTCGGATTGAGATTCTTCGGACAAACGCTGACACAGTTCATGATGCCGTGGCAGCGGAATACGCTGAAGGGGTCGTCCAGCTCAGCCAAACGCTCAGTGGTCGCGGTATCACGACTGTCGGCGAGGAAGCGGTAAGCCTGCAACAAACCGGAAGGCCCAATGAACTTGTCCGGGTTCCACCAAAAGGAGGGACAGGCCGTAGAGCAGCAGGCACAGAGAATGCACTCGTACAGACCATCCAGCTCGGCACGCTCTTCGGGAGATTGCAGCCGCTCGATCGCCGGCGGCGGGGTTTCGTTGATCAGATAGGGCTTGATCTTCTCATACTGCTTGTAGAACTGGGTCATATCGATGACCAGATCACGAATCACCGGCAGGCCCGGGAGCGGGCGCAACACCAGTTTGTCTTTCTCGACCACCTGGGAGAGCGGCGTGATGCACGCCAGCCCGTTCTTGCCGTTCATGTTCATGCCATCGGAGCCGCACACGCCCTCACGGCAGGAACGACGGTAAGCCAACGTCGGATCCTTCTCTTTCAGCAGCTGGAGCAGATCCAGCACCATGATGTCCTTGCCACCGGGGATATCGATATGGATATCCTGCATGTAAGGCGCATCATCCACTTCAGGGTTGTAACGATATACACTTACCAGCATCGCACCAGCCTCTCAATAGGTTCGTATTTTCGGCGGGAACGGATCCACTGTCTTGGGCGCGAAGTTGACCGCGCGTTTGCCAACGGATTTGTTCTGCGGGAAAAAGACAGAGTGACACAGCCAGTTTTCGTCATCACGTTCGGTGAAGTCGTTACGGGCATGCGCACCACGGGACTCCTTGCGCTCCTCGGCCGCAATCGCGGTCGCCTCGGCCACTTCCATCAGGTTTTCAAGCTCCAACGCCTCGATACGGGAGGTGTTGAACGCCTGGCTCTTGTCTTCCAGATGGAGATTGGCCACGCGCTCACGGATCTCCTTCAGCAGGCCAAGCCCCTTCTGCATGCTCGCGCCATCACGGAACACACCGAAGTACAACTGCATGGTGTTCTGCAGATCCTTGCGCACCTTGGCCACTTTCTCACCGCCCGTGCTGTCGTTGAGGCGGTTCAGACGTGACATGGCCGCGTCGATATCGGCATCGGTCGCTGCACTCACGGAGTAGCCCTCACGCATCTGCTGCTCGATCTGCATCCCGGCCGCGCGACCGAACACCACCAGATCGAGCAGAGAGTTACCACCGAGCCGGTTGGCGCCATGCACGGAAACACAGGCCGCCTCGCCGCAAGCAAACAGGCCGTTGATGATCCGATCCTCTCCGCTCTGGCTGTCGGGGGAGATCACCTGACCACCGATGGTAGTGGCGATGCCGCCCATCATGTAATGGCAGGTGGGAACGACCGGAATCGGCTCTTTCACCGGATCAACCCCGGCGAAGGTCATGGATAGCTCACAGATGCCCGGCAACCGGGAGTGGAGCACCTCCTCACCCAGGTGGTCCAGCTTGAGGTAAACGTAATCACCATTTTCACCGCAGCCGCGACCCTCGAGGATCTCCAGGATCATGGAGCGGGCAACCACGTCGCGTCCGGCCAGGTCTTTGGCATTGGGGGCGTAACGCTCCATGAAGCGCTCCCCATCCTTGTTCACCAGATAGCCACCCTCACCGCGACACCCCTCGGTCACGAGGACGCCGGCCCCGGCGATGCCGGTGGGATGAAACTGCCACATCTCCATATCCTGAACCGGCACCCCGGCACGGAGCGCCATGCCGATACCGTCACCGGTATTGATCAACGCATTGGTGGTGGAGGCGTAGATCCGGCCCGCGCCGCCAGTTGCCAGCACCGTCGCCTTCGACTTGATATAGACGGTCTCGCCGGTTTCGATGCTGATGGCGATGCAGCCCACCACATCACCGGCGGCATTCTTGACCAGATCGACCGCATACCACTCGTTCAAAAAGGTGGTGCCAGCCTTCATGTTGGCCTGGTAGAGGGTGTGCAACAGCGCGTGACCGGTGCGGTCGGCGGCGGCGCAGGTACGCGCGGCCTGGGTGGGGTTGTCCGGCCCCTTGGACTGCCCCCCGAACGGGCGCTGATAGATGCGACCAATTTCCGTACGGGAGAACGGCAGCCCCATGTGGTCCAGTTCAAATACCGCCTGGGGACCAACGGAGCACATATATTCGATGGCATCCTGGTCGCCAATGTAGTCGGACCCTTTGACGGTGTCATACATGTGCCAGCGCCAGTCGTCGTTCGGATCGGCACTGGCGATCGCACAGGTGATACCCCCTTGGGCCGAAACGGTGTGGGAACGGGTCGGAAATACTTTGGTGACGCAGGCGGTATTCAAGCCCGACTGGGCCAGCTGCAACGCTGCGCGCATGCCAGCTCCACCACCACCGACGACGATCGCGTCGAAATCGAGCGTACGCAGTTTAGACATGTTTTAGATACCCCACAAAATCTGAATGCCCCACACAACGTAAATAAACGCCAGCAGGCCGCACACGGACTGAAACAGGAAACGGGCACCGGTCGGCTTGATATAGTCGGTCGAAACAGACCACATCCCGATCCAGGCGTGCGCCACCATGGAGAGCAATGCCAGCAGGGTAAAGATGCGCATGGCCGTACCGCTGAACAGCTCTTGCCACTGGGCATACTCCAACCCCGGATGCAGCAGCAGATAGCCGATCATGAAAATGGTGTAGACCAGCAGCACGACCGCCGTGACGCGCTGCATCATCCAATCATACAGGCCACTACGACCAAAGCTTGTGATACTCGTTACCATATCCAGACTCCTGCCAGCAGGATAGCGATTACCGCTACCACCAAAGTTACCTTGGCTGCCAAACGTCCGCTTTCCAACTCTTCGCAGTAACCAAGATCCATGATCAGATGTTTGATACCGGCAAAGAAATGGTACAGCAGTGCTGACACCAACCCCCACGCAATCAGTTTTGCCAGGAACGACTCCTGGAGCATCTCAGCGGCACGATCGAAACCGGCCTGAGATTCCAGCGACAGACTCAACACGTACAACATGAAGATGGCGCCAAAGAACAGCGCCACACCTGATACACGATGCAGTATTGAAGTGATCGCCGGGAGTGGCTGTTTTATGGTTCGCAGATCTAAATTTACAGGTCTATTCTTGTTCACGGCTCTAGTTCACACTTTTCAGTCCAGTTGCAGGACGAGGTTGCTAGGAAGTGCTCAGAGAGTAGTATCCCGAGATGCCAAAACGGACACTCAACCTGTGGGCACGGTGCCAACTCAGGTTCGTGAGTATAGTCAGATCACCTTTGGAATACAACGCACCCGGCCTCCCCCAAGGCTTGAGTCTAGTCCCCTGCCCCGCACACTCGCGGCGGCGCCAGCTCGATGTTGCATCGAGGTACGACCAATGGGTTATTGCCCAAAACCTGCTGAATCACTAGACATTCTCCCTCTGCTGCATTGCGAAATTGAGCCCCCGGGGCTTAATTGACAATCCTGTTTCAAACTCTATAGTGGGGATGTCCTGTTGCGGGCCATTTCCTATGAAGCGGCTCAGAAGCACGCCGCGGCAATACAAAACAGAATGATAGGAGCCTTTAGATGGCTGACAAAAAAGCACGTTTGATGGTCGATGGTCTGGACGAGGCGATCGAGCTTCCGGTGTATTCCGGCACGGAAGGCCCCGACGTCATAGATGTACGCCCACTGACCAGCAAAGGCCTGTTCACCTACGACCCCGGCTTCGTGTCCACTGCGGCCTGCGAATCCAAAATCACCTATATCGATGGTGCCCGAGGCATCTTGCTGCACCGGGGTTACCCGATCGAACAGTTGGCGGAAAAATCGGACTACCTGGAAGTCTGTTATCTGCTGCTCAATGGCGAGCTGCCCACGGCCGAAGAAAAAGAGCGGTTTATCAACACCGTTTCCAGACACACCATGGTGCATGAGCAACTCAGCCAGTTTTTCAAGGGGTTCCGGCGCGATGCCCACCCGATGGCGATCATGTGCGGTGTCGTTGGGGCGCTGTCTGCGTTCTATCACGACTCGCTCGACATCAACAATCCCCACCACCGTGAGGTGTGTGCCTACCGCCTGATCGCCAAAATGCCCACGCTCGCCGCCATGTGCTACAAATACTCCATCGGCCAGCCGTTCATGTATCCGCAAAACGATCTCAGCTACGGGGCCAACTTCCTGCGCATGATGTTTGGCACCCCCTGTGCCGAATATGAGGTCAACCCGGTGCTGGCCCGCGCCATGGATCGGATCTTCATTCTGCATGCCGACCACGAGCAGAACGCCTCCACCTCCACCGTCCGCTTGGCCGGCTCCTCCGGCGCCAACCCGTTTGCCTGCATCGCCGCCGGCATCGCCGCGCTGTGGGGTCCGGCCCACGGTGGCGCCAACGAGGCGGTGCTGGCCATGCTGGATGAGATCGGTGCCGAGGCCAACATCCCAGAATTCATCGAGCGGGCCAAGGATCCGGATGACCCGTTCCGTCTGATGGGCTTCGGCCACCGGGTATACCGCAACTTTGACCCCCGCGCCAAGGTGATGAAGCAGACCTGCGATGAGGTTCTGGGCCTACTGGGGATCGAGGATGATCACCAGCTGCAGATCGCCAAGCGACTGGAGCAGATCGCACTGGAGGATGAATACTTCGTCGAGCGCAAGCTCTATCCGAACGTGGACTTTTATTCCGGCATCATTCTGAAGGCGATCGGTATTCCGACCAACATGTTTACCGTTATATTTGCCCTGGCCCGCACCATCGGCTGGATCTCCAACTGGAACGAATTCCACTCCAGCCCGAACAAGATCGGTCGCCCGCGCCAGCTTTACACCGGCGCCAAAAAGCGCGACTACCCCGCCTGAAACTCCCACCAGGCAACCCCGTAACCACGGGGGTTGCCTGCTCTGTGCCCGCCAGCCCCGCCTCTGCCGCAACGGCGTTGGCGCCGCCTCCTGACCCGGTGCCGAGCGCCGCGGACGGGGCTGCACGGCTCACGCTCTGTTCGCTTCGGCCATCCGCTTCGCGTCCGACCAGAGTGTACGCACCAGGTTTCTCAGTTCTTCATCGCCCTGCGTCAGCACCCCGACCTCGAGCCGTTTCTCCTCCAGATAGCCCTCCAACGCGAAGCGCGGATCAAACCGGCCGATGGAGGCCAGATTGGACGCCATGTCTGCCAGCTTTACCGTATGAACATCCGCATCCCCGGCCGCCAGGCGCTCCCGATCCCGCCGCTTGCGTTCCCAGCGTGAAAGGGATTGGTTGGTGGAGCCCGTCAGGCAGCGCACGCCATCGGCCAGCGAAACACCAAAAGTACGCTCGATCTCGCGCAGCGTCACCGTCGTGTCTTCAACCACGTCATGCAGCCAGGCCAGCGCAACCATTCTGGGGGTTGAATTGGCGCAGGTGGCCACCAGCCCGGCGACCTCGGACAGATGTTTCCAATAGGGCTCCGAGGTGTAGCGCCGGAGCTGACCGGCATGGGCCTGCAGGGCAAACTGTCGCACCCGGGGGAGGCAGATTTCAGCCGGACTGTTGCCCAACACCGGATGGGTGCGCTCGAATGCCTCGACATCGAAGCCGACACTGGCCTCTTTCGACGCCCCACCCGCGCCATCGGTTGCAACCGTTTCAAACAGGTCTGGACGCATCGCATCCAGATCTTCCTCCTCCCCCAGCAGGTCACTGAGTCGCTCGAACGCGTGGTCATCTTTTTTGCCTGACATAACCCTCTCCTTTTCCCTGGACTGTGTTTGACAAGGGATACTCCAACGATCAAGGCAGCCGGTACTGCCCCACCAACGCCTCCACCCGAGTCACACTGGCATCCAGCGCCGAGGCCATCTGCTCCACCCGATCCGCCTCCGTGGCCACCTCGGTGTTGCGCATCGCCATGGCATGAATGTTTTTGCTCATCTGCTGCGAGGTGGCCGCCTGCTGTTCACAGGCGGCGGCAATCTGGCTGTTCATGTTGTCCACGGCCTCGATCGCCTGCTCAATGCGAGCGATCGCTTCGGCGGCGCTCTGGATCGCCCGGTTGGACTCCCCTGAACGGCTGTGTCCCACCTCCATGGCGGCGGTGGTGGCCTCGGAGAGTTGTTCCAGCTCGGCCACGGTATCACGAATCTCGTCGGTAAACGCCTGGGTGCGGCCAGACAGGGCACGCACCTCATCGGCCACGACGGCAAAGCCGCGCCCATGTTCGCCGGCGCGGGCCGCCTCGATGGCGGCGTTCAGCGCCAACAGGTTGGTTTGATCGGAAATATCGCTGATGGAAGCGCTGACCTGGGCGATCGACGCCACTTTGTCGGCCAGCTGACTCACCATACGGGCACTCTCTTCCAGCGCCTGGTTGGTGGCCTCGGTCATGATGCGGGCGTTCTCCATCGCCTGACTACCCTCACTGGAAGCCTTGGCCGCCCCGGTGGCAGCCTCTGACGCCTGCTGTGCGTTCTGCGCCACCTCCTGAACACTGGCCGACATCTGGTTACTGGCGGCGGCCACCTGATCAGCCTGCTGTTGCTGCTCTGCCACATGGCGGCGGGTCGTTTGGCTGGCTTCGGACAGTTGGTTGGCACTGCGCTGCAACTCGTTGGACAGCGCCCGGAACTGCCTGATCAAGGCGCAGGACCGCTCCATCATCTGGTTGAAGGAGCGGGCGTTCACGCTCTGATCCTCCGCCGGCAGGCGACCGGTGAGATCCTTGTTGGCCTCGAAGGCGGAGACGATCGCCGTCATCCGCAGCGCCCGCTGCCGCTCCGCGGCCATCTGCCGCGCGAAGTAGACCAGAATCCCCGCCTCGAACACGACAAAGGCCGCATGCAGGAAGGCGATGCCCCAGTTACAACCGTAGTTGTAGATCACCAGCGGCATGCCGCCCACTTGGGCTTGCGCCAACTGCAGGCCGGTCAGCAACAGATGGTGGGCCGCAATCACCGCCGCGGCCACGACCACCGGCAGCCAGTCCCGGTAGATGATCACCAGTGCAAGGGCCGAGAAAACGTGAAAGTGCATCTCGATCCGCCCCATCTGGGCCTGGATCATGATCGCGGAAAAGAGCATCAGCCCGGTCGCAAACAGCGCCGAGCAGGCGCGGCTACCCCGCAGCAGAAAGTAACCGGCCAGCATCAAGCCGCTCAGCAGCAAAGAGGCGACGATGGCGAAGGTGTGGGTACCATGGCCCCAGGGGACCAGTAACCCCACCACCGGCAGGTGAAGCAGCAGAATGGTCAGCATCTGCTTGTCGGTGATCAGGGCCTGCTCGCGTATCAGATCATCGGTGTTTACGCTGGTTGTCACGGGCGTGCCTCTCTGGACTGGCTAAGAAGTGTGTGGATATCTGCCTGCACCCGATCGAGATCGAGCTCCGGCGAGGGATAAAGCAGCTGGCGTCGGTTATCCGCTGTGACCACATGGATGCGGGCGCTGTGGCTGAACTCATACTGCTCCTTCGAGCCGATTTTGCCGGCATACTCGGAAAACCCCATCGCCAGACGCTGGGCCTCGACCCGCGAAGCGGGACGCACGGCGCAAAACTGCGCCCCCAAGCCGCGCATGGTAGCATCCAGGGATCGCTGGCTATCCCGCTCCGGGTCAAGAGTAACGAAGATGAAACCTACACTCTCACCTCTCAGGCGCCGGTGCAATTCCAGCAGGTTACCCAGCTGCAGCGGACAGACGGTGCCACACCCCTGGTAGCCGAAAAACACCAGCCGCAACCGTTCGCTGCCGCCCTCACACCCCGGCAGCGGCGGTACCGGCAGATCGGTTTTGAAGCCGTAGTAGTCGCCATCCTTGGTAAGATAGCCCAGCAGCGGCAGGGAGAGTAGCAGGCCCAACAGGAGAACGAAGAGCCCCCACCCTGCCCAGGTTTTTTTCATGCGCACCACAACCACCTGAGCAGCAACAATGTTGAATAAACGGCCAAGCGCACAGGCGGATTGGCCCAGCCCTGGCGGACACCGACAGGCCGCGCTACATTCTCTGCAACGCTCTCAACGCCGACAACACCCGCTTGCCGTAGCGCTGCAGCTGAGCGAGGTGGGTTTGCACCGCCTCCTCATCGCCCCTGGCATGGGCGTCGATCGCCTGTTCCCCCACCCGGTGCAGCTGTGCGTGATCGCTCAGCAGCTGTGTGAACGTCGGGTGGTGCGCAAAGCGGTGTTGTCCGTCGTTCTCGATCCAGTGCCCCAGCCCACAGCCAGTGGTTTGCAAGGCGGGCAAGGTGGCGCTCTCCCCCTGCAACCACTGCTGCAACTGATTGACCCAGTGGCGGTGCTCCACCTCAGCGTGCAGCAACGGCAGGTTGTGGAACTCCACCGGTTTCTGTCCTCGCCAGCTGGCGAACGCCCGCCAGCGGCTGGCCCAGTGCGCCACCTCCCCCGCCGGCATGGGCCGGGCGATGGCAAAACCCTGCCCCAGCTCACACCCCATCCGCAGCAAAAGGTCTCCCTGCGCTTCGGTTTCCACCCCTTCGGCGATCACCTGCAGACGAAACGCCTGGGACATGCCGATAATGCCGGAGATGATGGAGAGGCCGCCGGAGTCATCCTGCATGTTGCGCACAAAACTCTGATCGATTTTCAACACATTGGCGGGCAGATTTTGCAGATAGGCCAACGAGGAAAAGCCGGTGCCGAAATCGTCCAGGGCAAAGCGAACCCCCAGCTCGCGGCACGCCTGCATCACCTGCGAGACCTTATCGAGATCACGTAGCGCGCTGCTCTCGAGAATCTCTATCTGGAGTGCGTTGTGTGCCACGGCCGGATGCGCCGCCAGGGCCGCTTCCAGTTTGCTGACGAAGGCCTCTTCGAGAATCTGCAAACTGGTAACGTTGACACTCACCTCCAGATCCAACCCCTGGCCGTGCCAAAGCTCGGCCTGAGCCAGCGCCGTGCGAATCACCCAGTCACCCAGCTCGATCTCCAGCGGGTGGTCCTCGATGGCGGGCAGGAAGGCGCCGGGCAACAGCCGCTCGCCGGAGGGTTTTTGCCAGCGGATCAACGCCTCCGCCCCCAGGACGGTGCCCGTGGCCATATTGACCTTGGGCTGGTAAAAGAGCACAAACTCCCGGTTGCGCAGCGCCTGTTTTATCTCCTCCTGCTTTCCGGTCAGGGTGCGGGCGTTCTGCTCCCATTGCAGGTCATATTGCTGTAACCGGTTCTTCCCCTGCATTTTGGCCTGAAAAAGAGCCTGCTGGGCCTGCCGCAACAGCTGATCCTCAGAGACATTTCCCGGCTGGGGATAGCGGGTGACCCCCATGCTGGCGGTAAGTTTCACATCGATACCGGAGACGGTCAGTGGTGCATTGATCGCCAGCAGCAACCGCCGCAAGGAGGGGAACGCCTCCTCCTCGGAACGTATTTTCGGTATCAGGATCACAAACTCATCGCCGCCGATACGAGCGACGAACACCGACCTGCCACAACTACTGCGGATGCGACGCCCCAGAGCCACCAACAGGTCATCCCCAAACGCGGTGCCATGGCGTTCATTCAGCAGCAGAAAATCATCCAGATCCAGCAGTGCCAGCACCAGCTGTCGACCGCTCTGTTCGCACTGCTCGATCTCCCGCTGCAACCTGTCCTCGAGCGCCCTGCGGTTTGGCAAACCGGTCAAGGCATCTTCATAGGCGAGACGGCGCAACTGCTCGCGGTGCAGCGCCTTTTCGGTTACATCCTGCACGGTGCCTTCGATCAGCTCCGGCTTGTCGTCCGGGCCGGCGATGAACTGCCCCCGTAGCTCGAGGTATTTGACTCGCCCGGAGGGAAGAGACACCCGGTGCTCCAAATGCAGGTAGCCCCCGTCGCGCTTCGCTGCCTGAAACGCCGTATGGGTTCGCTGGCGGTCCTCCGGGTGGATCATGTTGAAATAGGCGTCGTAGGTCAGCGGTGGGGAGGTCGGCTCCAGCTCGAATATACGGAACACTTCCGGCGACCAGAACATCTCTTCGCTGTCCAGTTTATAGCTCCAGTGTCCCAGATGGGCCTGCTGCTCGGCCCGCGCCAGCCGATTGGCCGCTTGTTCGCGCTGTTTCTGTACCTGCCGGTGCTCCAGAGCGATGCTCAGCAGATCCCCCATCAGCTGCAAAAACTGCAGAATTTCCGGGCCCCAATGGCGCTCCTCGCGCACCGCGTCGTTACCCAGGAAACCCACCAGTTCGCCCTTCATGCGCAGGGGATACACACACACGGAGCGGATCGCTTGCGCTTGCAAAATCGCTTGTTCCGCCCGGGCCTCGGGTGGCATCTCACTCACCCTGGGAATCAGCAGATAACCGGTGGTGCGCAGCTGTTGCCACCACCAAGGGGTCTGATTCACGGGAATGTTCTGTAGATTTTCAATTTCAGGCTCGATGCCAGCGGCACACCACTCATGGGTATTACTCATGTACCGGCCATCTTCGCTGATGAGGAACACATAGGTGCGATCAGCCCCCATGTACTCACCGGCGCGCTGTAGAGCTCGCTCGATGGCGGCATCGAACTCTTCCGGCGACGCGGCCATGAACTCTGCGGCAAAGTCACTGATCAGCAGGCGGGTGTCCCGTTCCCGCTGAAGGATCAACTCCTGGGTCTTGCGTTCGGTGATGTCGGTTTGGGTACCGACGATGCGCGATGGCTGCCCGTCGGCATCGTGCTCGATCACCTTGCCCCGTGACTGAATCCAGCGCTCTTTTCCGTTACGATCCAGCACCCGGTGCTGGTGGCTGAAAACCTCGGTTTTACCCAGCAGATGGTCCAGAAACCGGGCCTTCAACCCCGGCCAGTCGTCGGGGTGGATGGTCTGCCCCGCCCGGGCAAACAGGCTGGCGGCGGCATCAGGGTCATGTGCGGCAGCCGGTTTGTCCAGGCTCCAATCCCAGAGCGAATCATTGCTGGCCGCCAATACCGACTTCCAGTGCTCCTCCTGCTCCTTGAGCTTTTTCTCGGCCAGCTCCCGCGCGTAAGCTTCTCGCTGCAGTGCCAGCGTGCGGCTGGTGAGCTGTTTGTACATATTCAGCACACTCTGGATGAGGGCAGATACCTGACCACCCAACCTCTCCCGCGATCGGGCCTTGGCTTCCGGCAAAGGCTGCCCCTTGCGCACCTCCAGCAGCGCAACCGCCATCTGTCTGTCGTCATAGAGAATATGGTGGGCCAGCCAGCCGACCAGAAAGGAGAGCAGATCATCCACGCCGGACTCGGTGGGACGGTTCGATACCGTGACCTGCATCTCGCGTACCTTGGCCACAAATCCATCGTGTGAGCGATGATGGCTGACCAGCCACTGATCACCATCAAAGGCCTCCACCCATAGCGCCTCTTCGGTGGCGAAATGGTATGCCGTGTAGTCGACCAAGCCGTCCACAATCTTCTCGAGTTGTGCCGGCTCGAGCCCGTAGACATATTGATGAGCCAAGTCGTTCAGCAGTCTGACCAGCTGCCGATGCTGCTGGTCGATCACCTCGATGCCGGTTTCAAACCCCCGGCTCCAGGGCACGATTTCAAAACTGGCGGGGGGTTCGTCTGAAGAGATAACACGCTGCATTTATTTCGCCAATGCTCGTCGAGAGATACCGATATCAGGTCCGTCCATCGCGTTCACCGCCTGGAAACGGCCAGTTGCACCGCGTCGACCGGCAGAGGGCGCGCAACAGCCGAGTCACGCCGGCCCGTCCGCCAAACGGCCAAGGCGCCATGGTAGCCCAGAGCCTGGGTCTGGACAAATGAAACGGTTTGCCGGTTGTCGATTTGGCGGTTGGCGTTTGGAGAGCCGTGACCGGGGTGGCGGGGAACGGCTCAGGGCTCGTCACAGCAGGTCTTCCATGAACCAGGCGATGAAGCCCATCTTGCCCGTCGTGCCGGATTTCCGGTAGATACAGGTCAGCTGATTGCGAACGGTTTTTTCAGACACCCCCCTGAACCCCGCGATCTCCTTGGCGGTAAACCCTTTCAGTGTCAAGAGCGCGATGTTGGCCTCACTTCGAGTCAACCCCCAGCTGGAGAACTGTCTGGCTATCTCCTCACCAAAGGCCCTTTTGGTATCGACCAGCTGTTCGGATGCCCGGTTCGAGTTGACCCTGGCCGCCTCCAGCTCCAGCAACAGTTTTTCATTTCTCTGCCGCTGAGCGCGATCATTGAGAAACAGAATCACGATCAAGGAGGAGGTCAACACACAGAGCGCAGAATCCTGTAGCAGATGCAACCCCTCCCGTCCAGGGCGCGTACTGGTCAATATGTCCAGCACACTGATCGCCACAATCAGCAAAAAACAGGAGCGGGTTATCCGAATCCACTTGTCCGCATCGATCGTTACGCCAGCAACACTGTATTTCATTTGCCCTCCCCCCGTAGCCACCGCTGAGCCCATTCCGGGCCGCTGCGCCATGTGACAAATGTCCCAAGCCTCGCAGCGCGGGGCTCAAGGACAGAACTCCCATACGGCCGAGGTGGATTATACCCTAGTATCGGCTCGTCACACCCGCGGATCCACTGCGGGATCAAAGGTTCTGTTTTGGGTTGCCAGCGACGCGATGCGCTCCAGCCCCCGTTCCCAAGCAAAAAAAACCGGAGATAACGATGAAAACGATTAGACGCCTGCCAGCAATCGTCCTGACCTCACTTACCCTGTCAATGTCCGTTAGCGGATTGGCTATGGCCGCAGAACCCGATTTCGGCCCACTACAGCCCCTCATCGGATCATGGAAGACCGTCAATCCCGGCGTTGACGTGGCCCCGGGAAGAACCGGCTCAGCCGTGGGCGAAGGGGGCCAGGCGGTCGAACCTTTTTACGAAATTCGCACCTTTGAGCCCGCCGCTGATGCCGTCAACGCCAGCGACCAATCTTTGGTGGCAATCTACTACAAGCAGGAAGTTTTCCGGCAGCGCGATGATGCCAAGTTCCATGATCAACGGGGCTACCTGATCTACGACAAGAAAAATCAGGTGGTGTACAACTCATTCTGCGTACCGAGGGCGGTCTGCGTTGTGGCAGAGGGTAAAGCGGGTGCTAAAATGACATTGACGGCGCCTGAACGCGGCATCGCGGAATCCTCCTACATGACCAAAAACGCCACAACTCAGGCGTTCTCCATGACCATGGAGATCGGTAAAGACACCCTCACCTACTCCCAAACCACCAACCTCCATATTTATGGCAAGGATTTCTCCCACACCGATTCGGCAACGCTGGAGAGGGTGAGCGAGTAATTTAGGCTCACCCATGCCAACCGCCTCTCTCCCGCCCGGGCATGGACGCCGGGGGCGGGGTTGCTCTGTTGCACCGCCACGCCGGGCGCCCGTTGGATTTGATCTGCGCAGAGGGCGGGCGAGGGCTGAAATGTTTTTTGTGGCGGAGGAGTCGCCCAGGAACAGCAACCCGTGGCCGGGTCGATCCAAGGCTGGCGGGAATGGGATGAGAGTCTGCCGATAAGCCGGGTTTTGTCGTGGGCAATCATTCATCTAGGATCAGCGTCACCGCTGATCTCGAGCGACCTACCCGGACCCGGTGCGGGCCACACCTCAATGGGTCCCTATTTGGTCTTGCTCCAGGTGGGGTTTACCATCGCCGTGGCGTGTTGCCACCCACGCGGTGCGCTCTTACCGCACCATTTCACCCTTACCGGCATCCGAAGATGCTTGGGCGGTATACTTTCTGTTGCACTTTCCGTCGGCTCGCGCCGCCCAGACGTTATCTGGCACCTTGCCCAGTGGAGCCCGGACTTTCCTCCCCTGCACAAACGCAGCGGCGATTGCCTGGCAGACTCTCGGCGCGAAGTATAACCTGCTCGCCGGGCGAAGCAAGCCGCTCAGTCGATCAAGCGTCGATAGAGGCGGTTTTTCTTCTGGCCTGTGATCTCGGCGGCCAGGGCCGCCGCCTTTTTCGGCGGCAGCTCCCGGGCCAAAATCCGCACAATGCGTTCCGCCTCACCATCGAGCGGCTCCTCCTGTTCGGCGGCGGGAGCACCATGGACAAGAACCACGAACTCCCCCCGCTGCTGATGGCTATCCGCCTGAATCCATTGCAGTAGGTTCTGCAGCGTATCACCGTGAATGGTCTCGAAGGTTTTGGTAAGCTCCCGTGCCACCACGGCGTAACGTTCGCCGCCGAAGGCATCCACCATAGCAGCGAGGCTGGCGACGATCCGGTGGGTGGATTCATGGAAGATCAGCGTTTCCGTATGGGCCGCATGGGCATTTAGCAGCCGCGACCGTGCCCCACTCTTGGCTGGCAGAAAACCGATGAACTGGAACCGGTCGGACGGCAGCCCCGAAGCGGAAAGCGCGGCCACGAAAGCGCAGCAACCCGGGATGGGGGAGACACGGTAACCCGCTTCCCGCACCGCCCGCACCAGATGGAAACCGGGATCGGAGATCAACGGGGTGCCCGCATCGCTGATCAGGGCAATCGAGTGGCCCGCCGCGAGCCACTCGATGATCTGCCCGGATCGCTGCCGTTCATTGTGATCATGCACTGAAATCATTGGAGTTTTAATGCTAAAGTGCGCAAGCAGACGAGCGCTGTGGCGGGTATCTTCCGCGGCGATGTAATCGACGCTGGCAAGCACCTCCTGGGCCCGGGGCGAGAGGTCTGCCAGATTACCGATCGGCGTGGCGACGATATAAAGTGCAGGTTCTGACATTAGGACACCCTCAGTTGGCAAGGACCGGATTATATGATGAATCTACGACGGCTGTCTTTCAGCCTGCTGATGAGCGCAACCCTGATGGCCGGCTGCTCGGCCCCCTCGCAGATGCCACCGCAGGTGGTGGACGCAACCGCGGCCGCCCAGGCGGGCCCCATCGACACCCTGCTGCAGCAGGCTCGAAACGCCCCCACGACCCGCGCGAGCGAGCTCAAGCTGGAGGCGGCCCGGCGGCTGATCGAGCAGGGGGAGCGCCCACGGGCGGAGCAGATTCTTGCCACGATCGACACCCGTGCGCTGCCCCCTGGGCTCGCCTTTGCCATCATCCGGCTGCAGCTCGGTGAGACCATCGAGCCGCAGCGTGCCGCCGATGCCTTGAACCTGCTCGATCGGCAACGATTCAGTACGCTACCGGCACCAGAGCAGGCCGAGCTGTACCAGCTGCGTGCCGATGCCTGGCAGGCACAAGGTGATCCCATCGCCGCCAGCCGCGAACTGATCAGCGCCAGCCTGCTGGTGGCCGATGAAGCTGAACGCCAGCGCTACCACGACCAGATCTGGCAGCTACTCCAGGCGGTTCCTGACGCCGACCTGCGTCAGGCGCTGCAAGCCAGCAACAGCTATCATGAACAGGGCTGGTTCGAGCTGGCCGAGACGATCCGTGCGCGTGGCGACCTGCCCGAGCGTGAAGCGGCCCTCGAGCGCTGGCGCCAGCTCTGGCAGGTGCACCCCGCGCTGCAGCTGCCGCCCACGGGGCTGATGGGGCTGCAACAGAGCGGCGAGATGCTTCGGGTGCGCCGAATCGCCGTGGCGCTCCCCATGACGGGTGAGCTGGCCACACCGGCTCAGGCGATCCTCGATGGCATGCGGGCGGCGCAGGCGGTGCAGAGGCGCCAGGGGCAGCTCCCCGCCGAGCTCGCATTGCTCGACTCGACCGTCTATGCCTCTGCCGACGCCATTTTGCAGGCGGCGCGTCAACAGGGGGCCCAGCTGATCATCGGGCCGCTCCAGCAGTCTCTGGTGGCCCAGTTTGCCAACCAGCCGGAGCGCGAGCTGCCGGTACTGGCACTGAACCCGGCACCCCATGGCCCCTCCACCCCTTGGCAGCTGGAGTTGTCCTCCGAGCACGAGGCCCGCATGGTGGCGACCCGGGCGCTGGCGGAGGGCCGGCGCAATTTCCTGCTGATCACCCCCGCGGCCGAGTGGGGTGATCGAATTCAGAGCGTGATGCGGCAGGTGGTGGGCACAGGGGGAGGCCGCGTCGTCGGCACCCTGCGCTATGAGGTGGGCGGCAGCCACGATGAACAGATCGCCCACCTGCTGCTGACCGATCAGAGCAATCAAAGAGAGCAGCAACTGCGCCAGCTGCTGCGACATAAACTGGAGTTTCAGGAGCGCTCCCGCCAGGATGCGGATGCAATACTGTTGACCGCGCTGCCCGATGCCGCGCGCCTGATCAAGTCGATGCTGAACTACCATTACGCGGCGGATCTGCCGGTGTACGCAACCTCCCACCTGTACCCGGGCTACCCGGATGCCAGCCGCGACCTGGATCTGAACGGCGTCACCTTCTGTGATCTGCCCTGGATTCTGGAGCCGCCCAGTGAAGCGCACCAGCTTCTGCAGGCCGAAGGCAAGGAGACACGTTCACGCTTTGGCCGCCTCTACGCCCTGGGTGTCGATGCGATCAACCTGTATCCTTGGCTGGAGCGATTGCAAAACGCACCCGGGGCTTTTTTACAGGCTGAAACCGGGTTGCTCAGCCTCGATGGCAACCGCCGGGTGCAGCGTAGCTTGCCCTGCACCCGCTTTGTGGAGGGGGTACCGGCTCCCGTGCCGTCCCCCCTTCCTTGACCTGATGGAGAGAGTGCGATGGACCGCAAACAGATCGGCAACACGGCCGAACGACGAGCCGAAAGCTGGCTCACCGCGCAGGGGCTCACCCTGTTACAGCGTAACGCCCGCTGCCGCCTGGGTGAGATCGACCTGATCATGCGTGATCATGACCAGATCGTATTTGTCGAGGTCAGAAGCCGCGGCAGGGCCAACTTCGGCGGAGCGGCCGCTTCGGTCGACTGGCGCAAACAGCAGAAGCTGATTCGCGCCGCCCGCTTCATGCTCAGCCGCAACCCGGGCTGGAACAGCCTCCCCTGCCGCTTTGATGTGCTGGCCTATGAGGGGGATTCGGAGAGCACCCCTCCGGTGTGGTATAAAGACGCCTTTCGTCCCTGAACAGCGGAATCGCTTTTAATGGAACTTGAAGACCGTATCGTCAACCGGTTTCACGACAGCATGGAGATCAACGCGCTCACCATCGAGCAGTTCACCCCCTTGATCGCAGACGCGGGGGAGTTGCTGCTGCAATGCCTGGTCAGCGAGCACAAGATACTCTGTATCGGCAACGGCGGTTCCTCCGCCCTGGCGCAGCACTTTGCCTCACTGCTGCTGAACCGTTTTCGCCATGAACGCCCCGGACTGCCCGCGCTGGTACTGAATGACGCCGCCACCTTGAGCGGTATCGGTGAGGATGTGGGCTTTACCGAAATCTACTCCCGGCAGATTCGCGCTCTGGGTCAGCCCGGCGATATCCTGCTGGTGATCTCCACTCACGGCCGCGCCAACGCACTGGTACAGGCGATACAGGCAGCCCATGACCGCGACATGGTGGTGGTGGCGCTCAGCGGCCACGATGGTGGCAACATGACGGCGCTGCTGCTGCCAAACGAGATCGAAATCTGTATTCCCGGCAGCGACGACGCGCTGATCCATGGTGCCCATCTGCTGGTCCTGCACTGCTTGTGTGATCTGATCGAATACCAACTTTTTGGAGGCTGAACCATGCTGAAACACTCTCTGATCGCCATCGTACTGACATCCACCCTTGTCACCGGCTGCTCCAACATCATCAGCGCGACACGGGAGGAGCCGATCCGGGAGGACCCGGGTAGCCGCACCCTGGGCAGCTATCTGGAAGATGAGGCGATCGAGACCAAAATACTGGTCAACCTCAGCAAGGGGTCGGCGCCACTGGCCCAGTCGCACATCAATGTGGTCAGCTACAACGGCCAGGTACTGCTGGTCGGTCAGGTACCGAGCGCACAGGTCAAACAGGAAGCGGAGCAGATCGCGCGCCAGATACAGCATGTCCGCAAGGTTCACAACGAGCTCGAGATCGCCGGCCCCACCTCGACCATCATTCGCAGCAATGACACCTACCTCACCAGCCGCGTCAAGCTACAACTGTTGGCCGACGAGTCCGTCGAAGGCAACCGAATCAAGGTCGTTACCGAAAACGGTGTTGTCTACCTGATGGGGCTGGTACGACCGGATGAGGCCGAGCGCGCGGTCGAGATCACCCGCTCCGTCTCGGGCGTGCGTAAAATCGTCAAGGTGTTTGAATATGTCAATGGCTGACGGGGCCGGCTGATCGGGTTCGACTCCACCCACCGCGCGCGGGGGCGACGTACCCGGTGGCGGGCATTGCCGGTTTCATTTCACTACCCGCAGTGAGGGCCGGCGACCACCACCCGACGGCCGCGGTGGCTCATCATCCGGCCCCGGCTCGGCGCCCGCCTCAGCCTGGCGCAACAGCTCATCCGCCGCCGGCTCGGCACCAAAGGCCATCCCCATGCCGTTTTCACGGCTGAAGATCGCCACCACCGCCGCCATCGGCAGATAAACATCCATCGGCACACCACCAAAGCGCGCGTTGAAACTGATCGCGTGCTCCTCGATCAGCAAATCCTGTACCGCTCTGGGGGCGATGTTGAGGGTGATCTGTCCCTTATGCACGAACTGCGTCGGTACCTGCACCCCGGCAAGAGTGGCATCGACACTCAACTGGGGGGTCATCTCATTGTCCAGCATCCACTCATACAGGGCGCGCAACAGATAGGGACGGCTTGGCTTGATACGACTCACGATTGAACTCCCGATGCTGCCGGAACCGCTTCAGCGGCACGGCAGATCCTGATTTCTGATAGAAAAAAGGGACGAAGTTGCCCTCATCCCTTCGTCACCTGCCGACGGCATCCGTTCAGTCACGCATCTCGCGCTCGAGCTCGGAGAGGCTCTCCTGAAAGGATGCCCGCTCGAACAACCGCTGCATGTACTGCTGCAGCGGACGGGTCTGCGCCGTAGGCAGCTCGATCCCCAGTTGCGGCAGGCGCCACAGAATCGGGGCGATACAGCAATCCACCAGGGTGAACTCCTCATTCATGAAAAAGGGCTTCTCGGCAAAGATCGGCGATACGGCCACCAGGCTGTCTCTGAGCTCCTTGCGGGCGGCGTCCAGCTCGGCATCGGTTCCCTCTCCTCGAAGGATCTGGTCCACCAGCGAGCACCAGTCTTTCTGGATACGGTGGATGTAGAGCCGACTCTCGGCGCGAGCCACCGGATAGACCGGCAGCAATGGCGGATGCGGAAAGCGCTCATCCAGATATTCCATCATCACATTCGGTTCATACAACACCAGCTCCCTGTCGAGCAGCGTCGGAAGCGCGTTGTACGGGTTCTGCGCTGCCACATCCTCCGGCAGCTCATCCGCTTTGCACTCGACGATATCGACCGTCACCCCTTTTTCACACAGCACGATACGCACGCGGTGACTGTAATGGTCGGTACCATCAGAGTAAAAGGTCATGGAAGAACGCTTTGCCACTACTCCCATCGAACTATCCCCATAAAAATATTGCCTGCAGAAACAAAAAAACCTACGCGACCGGTCGGCCGCGTAGTCCTGGATCAGCCCTTCCGATGAGGATCAGTGCACGTCTTTCCAGTACTCTTTCTTCAGCGCGAAGGCGAAGACGAACAGAATCGCAAGGAAGATCAACACCTTGTAGCCGATCCGTTCAGATTCCAACCGCGAGGGTTCACTCATGTAGGTCATGAAGTTGACCACATCATACACGGTTTGATCAAACTCCTCCGGCGTTTGACTGCCCGGTTCGCTCACGGCCAGACAGCCGCCCATTTTTTTACCGGTCAGCGGATCGATCGCCTGATGCCCCCCCTGCGCCAGTTGCTCCGGCGTGCAATAGTTGGTCACCTTGCCGCGCAGGTCTTCGAAAACATTGGGCATACCGACCGCCGGAAACACGACGTTGTTCACACCCCACGGACGGGTCTCGTCGGTGTAGAAGCTACGTAGATAGGTGTACACCCAATCGGAGCCTCGCAGCCGGGTATCCAGCGT
This sequence comes from Pseudomonadota bacterium, assembly GCA_034189745.1. Taxonomy (GTDB): domain Bacteria; phylum Pseudomonadota; class Gammaproteobacteria; order Pseudomonadales; family Balneatricaceae; genus Marinobacterium. The sequence continues at coordinate 35,455 of JAXHUI010000007.1, read as the reverse complement.
CAGGTCGGGGGGCGGCGCACCGAACCAGGCAGCGGCGTCCTGTGTGGCCATCGAGCTTTTCATCTGATCGCTGATCTTTTTGTTGGGATCGAAGATCATGTACTTCTCAACCAGCTCATTGGGGATTTCCAGATCCCGCGCAGCCCGCTCGAAGCGCTGATAGCCGGCCGAGTGGCACCCCATGCAGCGGTTGACGAAGGTTTTCATGCCACGCTGCAGGGACTCTTTATTGGTCAGATCGGTTTTGATCGGATCCAGCTGCACGCCAGCACCGCCAGCGGCACTGGCTGCCATCGGTGCCAGTGCCATCATCAGTGTGATAAGAACCTTTTTCATTAGCCTGTAACCCTTTCCGGAACCGGTTTGGTACGTTCCATGCGTGTATAGAACGGCATCAGCAGGAAGAACAAGAAGTACAGCAAGGTACAGATCTGGGAAAGAAGCGTCCGCCCCCCGGTTGCGGGCAGCACACCCAGAACGCCCAGCGTCACAAAGCTGATGATGAAAACCAGCAGCGCAATCTTGCTCAGCCAACCCTTGTAACGAATCGATTTGACCGGACTACGATCGAGCCAGGGCAAAACAAACAAAATGGCGATGGCAGCACCCATGACCACAACCCCCCAGAACTTGGCGTCCAGCCCAAACAGTGGGTAGGTGATCGCCCGCAGCATGGCGTAGAAGGGGGTGAAGTACCACACAGGCGCGATATGCAACGGTGTTTTCAGCGGGTTGGCCGGCTCGAAGTTGGGCTTCTCGAGGAAGTACCCGCCCCCTTCCGGGAAGAAGAACACAATGGTGCAAAATACGAACAGGAACACCACCACACCTACGATATCTTTTACCGTGTAGTAGGGGTGGAACGGGATACCGTCGAGCGGCACGCCGTTTTCGTCTTTCTTATCCTTGATTTCAACGCCATCGGGGTTATTGGAACCCACCTCATGCAGCGCGAGGATGTGCAATACAACCAGCGCCAGAATGACAATCGGCACCGCAACCACATGCAGCGCAAAGAAGCGGTTCAGGGTGATGCCGGAGATCAGATAATCACCCCGGATCCACTGCTGCAGATCGGGGCCGATGACGGGGATGGCCCCGAACAGGGAGATGATCACCTGAGCGCCCCAGTAGGACATCTGCCCCCAGGGCAGCAGATACCCCATGAAGGCTTCGGCCATCAACGCCAGATAGATCGCCATGCCGAAGATCCACACCAGCTCCCGCGGCTTGCGGTAGGAACCATACATAATGCCGCGCAGCATGTGCAGGTAAACGACCGCAAAGAAGGCAGAGGCGCCGGTGGAGTGGAGATACCGCAGCAGCCAGCCGTACTCCACATCACGCATGATGTATTCAACCGATGCAAACGCACCTTCGGCGGTCGGATTATAGCTCATGGTCAGCCAGATACCGGTCAGGATCTGGTTGACCAGCACCAGCAGTGCCAGGGAGCCAAAGAAGTACCAGAAGTTGAAGTTCTTCGGTGCGTAGTATTTGGATAGATGATCCTCCCACATGGCGGTCAGTGGGAAGCGGTCGTCAATCCAGCCAATCAGGCCCGGGTTTCCTTTATTACGTGTGCCAGCCATTATGCAGTCTCCGGATCAACACCGATGATCAGTGTGTTGTCGTCTTCATACGTGTGGGGCGGAATGACCAGATTGGTCGGTGCCGGTACCGATTTGAACACGCGGCCCGACAGGTCAAAGCGCGAACCGTGACAGGGGCAGAAGAAGCCGCCCAACCAGTCGGGGCCCAGATCATCGGGCGCCACTTCAGGACGGTAGGTCGGCGAGCAGCCCAGGTGGGTACAGATGCCGACCATCACCGCGATTTCGGGGCGAACCGCACGCGCCGGGGTTTTGGGAATGTAATCCGGCTGCTGCGGCTTCTCCGACATCGGGTCGGCCAGGCGATCGTTCAGCTTCTCCAGATTCGCCAGCGCCTCGGCGCTGCGCCGCACGATCCAGACCGGCTTGCCGCGCCATTCGACGGTCATCTGTTGACCTGGTTCCAGCTTGCTGATATCCGCCTTGACCGGGCCACCCGCGGCCCTCGCCTTGGCACTCGGATTCCAGGAAGCCACGAACGGAACGGCCGCTCCGACGACACCCACTGCACCCACGGCAGATGTGGCACCGATCAGGAGACGACGCCGACCCTTATTCACGCCGTCATTGCTCATTAACTTCTTCTCCCCTCAATCGACCTGCCGCGTTTGCACGCTCACAAAGCACTGGCGGGCCGCTCAGTCATGAAAAAACACAAACCGGCTTGCTCAAATGAGCGAAATAGTAAATAAAATGCCCTTTTTTTACAAGGCCAAATAAGCCCCTCATCGGCTGAGCGCGACTTCCATTGACCTGACCCCACAAACAAAAAAGCCCACAACCGGGAAGGTTGCAGGCTTCTTTCGCTGCCATCTGGCGGCAAGGCGACAACAGATTAACGCTTGGAGAACTGCGGACGCTTGCGGGCCTTGCGCAGCCCCACTTTCTTGCGCTCGACCATCCGCGCGTCACGGGTTACATAGCCCGCTTCGCGCAGCGCACCTCGCAGTGTCTCATCGTATTCCATCAGGGCGCGGGTGATACCGTGGCGGATCGCCCCCGCCTGACCAAACCCACCGCCGCCCTTGACGGTGATGTGAGCATCGAACCTTTCCACGTTGCCGGTCAGCTCCAGCGGCTGCTTGACGATCATGCGCGCCGTCACGCGGCCGAAGTACTCTTCCAGCGTGCGATTATTGATGGTGATCTTGCCTGTACCCGGACGCAGGAAGACGCGAGCCGTGGAGGTTTTGCGACGACCGGTACCGTAATACTGAGTAGTTGACATTTTCGCCTTCCCCTTAGATGTTCAATTCTTTCGGTTGCTGAGCCTGGTGCGGATGCTCGCCCCCGGCATAGACCTTGAGTTTGGTGTACATGGCACGGCCCAGCGGGCCTTTTGGCAACATGCCCTTGACGGCCAGCTCAATCGTGCGTTCGGGGAAGGTCTGTACCATCTTGGCAAAGTTGGCCTGTTTCAGGCCACCGGGGAACCCGGAGTGACGATAGTACATCTTGTCATTGCGCTTGTTGCCGGTCACATGCACCTTTTCGGCGTTTACCACGACGATGTAGTCACCGGTATCGACGTGCGGGGTGTATTCCGGCTTGTGCTTGCCACGCAGACGACGGGCGATCTCGGTCGCCAGACGACCCAGCGTTTTACCTTCTGCGTCCACAACATACCAGTCGCGTTTTACGTCGGCCGGCTTGGCGGTAAAAGTTTTCATGGATGGTTTCACCTTACAATTTAAGTCTCGAATCCCAGATTCCGACTTACCTTATAGTTATTGGTTAGCGGCCGGAGCCACTAACGTACACTTTTTCGGCCCCCTACTTTCAGGGAGCGCGCATTATACTTGCTTCAATTCCGCTTGAAAAGTGCTTTCAGGCCCTGTGTTCGCGTGCCAGATACTCGTGGGACTGCATCTCCAGCAGCCGGCTGCGGGTGCGCTCGATTTCGAAGGCGAGCCGACCTTCGGTGTAAATCTCTTCGATCGGCACTTGTGCGGAGATGATCAGCTTGACGCCCGAGTCGTAGAACTCATCCACCAGGTTGATGAAGCGGCGCGCCGCGTCATCATTTCTGCTACCCAGCTGCGGAACATTGCTCAGCAGCACGGCGTGGTAGAGCTTGCCAAGCTCGATGTAGTCGTTCTGAGAGCGCGCCCCTTCGCACAGCACGCTAAAGTCGAACCAGGCCACATCCTCACACAGGCGCCGGGCCAGTAGTTTGCGACCATTGATCTCGATCCAGGTGTCCTGCTGCGCCTCCTCCAGGTCGGGGGCGAGCTGTCCAAAGCTGCGATCGAGGCTCGCATCCGCGGCGGCGTCCAGGGGCCAGTGGTAAAGCTCCGCCTGCTCCAACGTGCGCAGGCGGTAATCGATCCCGCCGTCCACATTGACCACTTCGGTGAAGCGCTTGAGCATCTCGATGGCGGGCAGAAAGCGCTGCCGCTGTAGCCCATCCTTGTAGAGCTGGTCGGGAACGATATTGGAGGTGGCGACCAGGGTGACACCGTTGTTGAACAGCTCCTGCATCAAGCCACCCAGTATCATCGCATCGGTAATATCGGAGACGAAAAACTCATCGAAACAGATGATGCGCGTCTCCTCGGCATACTTGCGGCCAATTTCGACCAGCGGGTTACTGGTGCCGTCCAACGCTTTCAGTTCACGATGCACCCGCTGCATGAACCGGTGAAAGTGGGTACGCATCTTGCGCTCGAACGGCAAGCTGTCGTAGAAGGTATCCATCAGGTAGGTTTTGCCGCGTCCGACGCCACCCCAGAAGTAGAGCCCCTTCACCGGCTGTCGTGGCCGGGGGTTGAGCCTGTTCCACAGCCGCTGGATCAGCCCGGGGCGGGGGGCCCGCTCGATCGCCACCAGCTCATCATAGAGGCGCTGCAAGTGACCCACCGCCATCTCCTGGGTCGGGTCATAGGAGAAATCTTCACGCGCCAAGTCGTTACGGTATCGTTCCAGCGGGGTCATCTTCAGGCTGTACCTCTGTTTACTTCATGCACGCCACAACAGGGGGCGAACTTTACTGCGGCAGGCGGCGTTTCGCAAATCCGGGGGAACCGCCCCCGGTCGATCCGCTTGGGGTCAGGCCAAACCGAGCAATCGCACCAGCGCCGGCACCAGAAAAGCGGTCAGCAAGCCGGTCATTCCCATCGCCAGCCCGGCGAAAGCACCGGCAATAGTGCTGAACTCGAACGCGTAGGCCGTGCCGAATCCGTGTGAGGAGAGCCCCAGCGTAAACCCCTTGACGGCGTCATCTTCGATCTTGAGCAGTCGAAACAGGGGTGGCGCCGTCAGACAGCCGATGGCGCCGGTAATCAGCACCAGACCCGCGGCCAGCGACGGGTAGCCACCGATCTTTTCGGCAATCCCGATGGCGATCGGTGAGGTCACCGACTTGGGCGCGAGCGACAACAGCGTCACTTCGGATGCCCCCAGCGCCCAGGCGACGAAGATGACCGAGGCACTGGCGGTGAGCGCTCCGCAAAAGCAGGCGATCAGCAGCGGAAGCAACATCTTTTTGACCCGTTCGATGTGATCATACAGCGGTACCGCGAGTGCCACCGTCGCGGGCCCGAGCAGAAAGTGGATGAACTGAGCCCCGCTGAAGTAGGTGTCGTAATCGGTACCGGTCAGTTGCAAAAACACAATGATCAGCGATAGCGCCACCAGTACGGGATGAAGCAGGGGGGTCCCGCCCACACGGCGATTGAGCCAGCGGCTGAACAAAAAAGTGGCGATGGTGACAATAATCCAGAACAGAGGCTTGGCGGCAAAATAGACCCAAAAGCTGCTCATCGCCGCCGCTCCGTTGCACCCAGGTCCAGGTTGCGAGTCAATCGTTTCAGCACCAGCGCCGTCACCAGAATGGTGACCACGGTGCTGACGACCAGGGCGGTCAGGATGATCAGCCATTCAGCCGCGATCAGCTTGGCGTGGACCATCAGGCCAACCCCGGCCGGCACGAACAGCAGTGCCAGATGACTCAGCAACCCCTCCGCCGGCACACGTACCAGGTCCGGCACATGCACCAGACCCGGCACATGCTGTTTCACCATCAACCCCACCAGCAGCAGCACCATGCCCAGTACAGGCCCCGGCACCGGAACCCCCAGCGCCAGCACTATCCACTCGCCCAGTAGCTGGCACAGCAGCAGAACCATCAGCCCAATCAGCATATCGCCTCCTCCTCGCTTGTTCTCACTGGCGCTGAGTGTACTTATTTTCCGACCAAAATGCCTCTTGCCTCTTGGCAATCAGGGCCGGGCTCTCTATAATCCGCCCCGTTCCTGATTGCGGCGTTTCTGCGCCAGTTGGCCAATCGGAACAATCGCTTGGCTTTGGTTTTGTCGGGGTGTAGCTCAGCCTGGTAGAGCACTGTCTTCGGGAGGCAGGGGTCGTAGGTTCAAATCCTGTCACCCCGACCACTGGCCGAATCCAAGCACTGTGTCGGGGTGTAGCTCAGCCTGGTAGAGCACTGTCTTCGGGAGGCAGGGGTCGTAGGTTCAAATCCTGTCACCCCGACCAGCTCCAGTTCCCGCTTCACCCGCCGCCCCATGCCGGTTACCGGGCCAGGCCCGTTCCCCCCCTGACTTCCCACCCGTCAGCGTGATCCCAGGCGATCTTTGCGCCCCGGTGAGCTCGGTGCCACCTTCGTGGACCGTTCTCGATCCAGCGCACGAGCGAGCTTCTCCCCTGTTTGCCATCGCCCTGGTGTGGCCATACCTGCAAAGCGCCACGCAGACGCGGGGGGCTTAACCCCTTTGGGTTACCCTGGCGTCGCCGCTCGGCATTGAAAAAGGGTGCCGATCATTGGATCGGCACCCTTTTTGTCGTCGATAGCCAGGCCGGCACCGACTGCGGGTCAGAGCAGCAGGCGGCGGATATCGCTCAGCAGCCCGTTCAGGTCGGTCAGGAAGCGACCGGCGTCACCACCATTGATGGCGCGATGGTCATAGGAGAGGCACAGCGGCAGCATCAGGCGCGGCTCGAACGCCTTGCCGTTCCAACGCGGCTTGATATCCGCTTTCGAAACACCCAGGATCGCCACCTCGGGCGCATTGACGATCGGGGTGAAGCCGTTACCGCCGATCCCTCCCAGGCTCGAGATGGTGAAACAGGCGCCCTGCATCTCGTTTGGTTTCAGCTTACGCTCCTTCGCCTTGCCGGCCAGCTCCGTCGCCTCCCGCGCCAGCTCGTAGATCCCTTTCTTGTCCGCATCCTTGATCACCGGCACCATCAGGCCGCTGGGGGTATCCACCGCAATCCCGATGTTGACGTACTTCTTGTAGACAATATGGACCCCATCGTGATGCAGCGACGCATTGAACTTCTGGTGGCGCTTGAGGGCAATGGCACAGGCCTTGATCATGAACGGCAGCGGCGTCAGCTTGACCCCCTCCTGTGCGGCGGCCTCCTTCATCTCCTTGCGGAACGCTTCCAGTTCGGTGATGTCGGCATCATCGAATTGAGTCACGTGAGGAACGTTCAGCCAGCAGCGCGCCATGTTATCGCGGGTGAGTTTCGCCACCTTGTCGAGCTTGACCAGTTCGGTTTCACCAAACTTGCTGAAGTCGACGGCGGGGATGGGCGGAATGCCACTGCCGCCGGTCACGGTGGCCGGAGCGTTATCCTGCAGCCGTTTCAGCGCCGACTTGACGTAGGCCTGCACATCCTCCTTGAGGATCCGCCCCTTGCGCCCCGTGCCGGAGACATTGGCCAGCTCGACGCCGAACTCACGCGCCAGGGCGCGCACCGCCGGGCCAGCATGTACCTTGCGATTTTTCTGCTCCAGCGCCTGCAGATCGACGTTTTTCTCCAGGGTGGGGGCGGGTGCCGCGGCGGGGGCCTGCGCCGCGGCGGGAGTTGCCGTGCCGGCGGAGGAAGCGGCGGGGGCCGCACCGGACACCTCCGGGGCGGGCGCGGCGGCCACCTCCAGCTCAAGAATCAGATCCCCCTCATTGACCTTGTCACCCTCATTGATAGCGACCGATTTGACGTTGCCCCCCATGGGAGCGGGCACCTCCATGGAGGCTTTGTCGGTTTCCAGGGTGATCAGGCTGTCGCCCTCGGCGATCCGGTCACCGGGCTTGACCAGCACCTCGATCACATCCACATCGCTGGCGCCGGAGAGATCGGGGACGGTGATCCGTTCCAGGCCGCCGGCGGGTGCTGGCGCGGCAGCGGGGGCCGGTGGTGCGGAACTGGCCGCTTCGGAGCTGGCGGCCGCCGGCGCGACACCCTCTCCACTGACCTCCAGCTCCAGCAGCGGGTCGCCTTCGTTGACCTGGTCGCCCTCCTTGATTTTCATGCCGACGACCCGACCCCCCACCGGTGCGGGCACCTCCATGGAGGCTTTGTCGGTTTCCAGGGTGATCAGGCTGTCGCCCTCGGCGATCCGATCCCCCTCCTTGACCAGTACCTCGATCACATCCACATCGGTGGCACCGGAGAGGTCGGGCACACGCACCAGTTCGATGCGGGCTTTGCCGGAATCCGGCCCTGCGGCCGCCGTGCTCGCCGCTGGCGTAGGTGCGGCTCCTTGGCCGCTCGCCGCTGGCGCCGGCTGGGGTGGCTGCGCGTCTGTCTCGGCGCTGGTTTCCAGCTCCAAAATGGGATCTCCCTCGTTGCAGGTCGCTCCCTCTGCAAGTAATAGCTTTTTCACCACACCCGCATGGGTGGAGGGCACCTCCATGGAGGCTTTGTCGGTCTCCAGTACGATCAGCGAATCGCCCTCGGCAACGGTATCGCCCTCTTTGACACATACTTCGACGATATCGACGTTTTCGCTGCCGCCGATATCCGGCACTTTAATGGTAGTGGTAGTCACAATAATTCCTCACGCTTGACCAGTCAGATGTTCACTCGCCCGTCCCATCAAAGTGTCCAGGGGGCCGGCTTCTCCGGGTTGATGTTGAACTTCTGAATGGCTTTGGCGACCACTGAAGCCTCGAGCTTACCCTCCTCCTGCAACGCTCTCAGCGCCGCGACGGTGACATGGTGGCGGTCGACCTCAAAGAATTCGCGCAGCTTGCTGCGTGTATCGGAGCGACCGAAGCCGTCGGTGCCCAGCACCTTGTAGCGACGCGGGATATACTCACGCAGCTGCTCGGCATAGAGGCGGATGTAGTCGGTGGAAGCGACGACCGGCCCCTCATGCCCCTCCAGGCAGGTTTCCAGATAGGATTTGCGCGCCTCCTCCTCCGGGTGGAGCAGGTTCCAGCGACTGACCTCTTGGGCTTCGCGGCGCAGCCCATTGATGGAGGGGGTGCTCCACACGTCGGCCTCGACACCAAACTCATCCCGCAGGATCTGGGCGGCCTCGCGCACCTCGCGCAGAATGGAGCCGCACCCCATCAGTTGGACTTTGAGATCAGAGTCTTTGCCCTCCTCCAGCAGGTAGATCCCCTTGATGATCCCCTCTTCCGCTCCCTGCGGCATCTCGGGATGCTGGTAATTCTCGTTTAGCGTGGTGATGTAGTAGAACTTGTTCTCCTGCTCCTGATACATGCGCCGCAGCCCATCCTGTACGATCACCGCCACCTCGTACCCGTAGGTGGGATCATAGGAGACACAGTTTGGAATCATCTGCGCCATCAGATGGCTGTGGCCATCCTGATGCTGCAACCCTTCCCCGTTGAGCGTGGTACGACCGGAGGTGGCGCCGATCAGGAAACCGCGCGCCTGGGAGTCACCCGCCGCCCAGGCCAGATCCATCACCCGCTGGAAGCCGAACATGGAGTAAAACACATAGAACGGCACCATGGTGCAGTTGTTGTTGGCATAGGAGGTTGCCGCCGCGATCCAGGCCGACATGGCACCGGCTTCGTTGATCCCCTCCTGCAAAATCTGACCGGTTTTGGACTCCTTGTAATACATGATCTGATCGGCGTCGTGGGGGACATAACGCTGACCTTCGGAGGAGTAGATCCCCAGCTGGCGGAACATCCCCTCCATGCCGAAGGTGCGCGCCTCATCCGGCACGATCGGCACCACCCGCTGCCCCATGTTTTTGTCCTTGACCAGGGTGCTGAGGATGCGGTTCAGCGCCATCTGGGTCGACAGGGTGCGTTCGCCGCTGGATTTGAGCTGGCTGGAGAACGCATCCAACCCCGGCACCTGCAGCTTTTCAAACTCGGTACGGCGCACCGGATAGAAACCGCCCAGCTGCTTGCGCCGCTCCAGCATATATTTCATCTCCGGCGATTCCGGCGATGGGCGGTAGTAGGGCATCTCCTGCAACTGTTCATCGGTGAGCGGAATGTTGAAATTGTCGCGGAACGCCTTGAGATCCTCCAGCGCCACCTTCTTCAGTGAGTGGGTATCGTTCTTGGCCTGGCCGGACTGCCCGGTTCCATACCCCTTGACGGTCTGCGCCAAAATAACCGTGGGCTGGCCCTTGTTGTTCATCGCCTGGTGGTAGGCGGCGTACACCTTGTAGGGGTCATGGCCGCCCCGGTTCAGCTTCATGATCTCGTCATCGGACATATCCTTCACCAGCTCGAGCAGCTCCGGGTATTTACCGAAGAAATGCTCGCGGGTGTAGGCACCGCCATTGGCTTTGCAGTTTTGTAGCTCGCCGTCACAGACTTCGTTCATCCGCTTGGTCAGCAAGCCGCTGGTGTCGCGCTCGAACAGCGGATCCCAGTGGCGCCCCCAGAGCACCTTGATCACATTCCAGCCGGCACCTCTGAAGGTACTCTCGAGCTCCTGCACGATTTTGCCGTTGCCGCGCACCGGGCCATCCAAACGCTGCAGGTTGCAGTTGATCACGAACACCAGATTTTCCAGCTGTTCGCGCCCGGCCAACGAAATGGCGCCCAGGGTTTCCGGCTCATCACACTCGCCATCGCCCAGGAACGCCCATACCTTGCGCTCGCCGCGTTTGACCAGATCACGGGCAGAGAGATAGCGCATGACATGCGCCTGATAGATCGCCTGAATCGGGCCGAGCCCCATGGAAACGGTGGGGAACTGCCAGAAGTTGGGCATCAGCCAGGGGTGTGGATAGGATGACAGACCGTTGCCATCCACTTCACGGCGGAAGTTGTCCAGCTGCTCTTCCGTCAGGCGGCCTTCGAGGTAGGCGCGGGCATAGATCCCCGGCGAGATGTGCCCTTGGAAGAACACCATGTCGGCGTCGCGGTCACCCTCGGGGCCATGGAAAAAGTAGTTGAAGCCGATGTCGTAGAGTGTCGCCGAGGAGGAGAAGCTGGAGATATGGCCGCCGAGCGCATCCTCGTTGTCATTGGCGCGCATCACCATCGCCATCGCATTCCAGCGAATGAAGGAACGGATGCGCCGCTCCATGAACAGATCCCCCGGCATCCGGACTTCGTCGCGGGGAGCGATGGTATTGACGTAGGGGGTGTTCAGCGTAGTCGCATCCTGGATACCCAACGCCGCCGCCCGGACACCGAGCTCGCGCAGCAGATAACGGGCACGGGAATCGCCCTCGTTTTTGGCGACGGATTCCAGCGCCTCCATCCACTCCTGGGTTTCGATCGGATCGATATCTTCAATCATCTCTTGCACTTTGCCTTCTCCGGTCACTTGTAAGCATGGATATACCAGGGTCGACCCGATGGCGGCATGGAGCACGCCGCAGCCGCCAGACCGCCTGGTTATTATGGTTTTATGTGTAGCGATACTACATTTGCCCCCGACCGCTGTCTAGGATGCGTGCCGCCCGGGGGCAGGCCGACCCATTGGGCGTACTCGCTGTAATATTTTGACAGCCCTACATTGCGCCTCCATGACTCAGATTGGTGCGTCCCGGCGCGCTTTCCAGTTGCGTCCTGAGACGCTCGCCCGCGCTCGTCATCCAGCAAGACCACCGCGATGGATTGCACAGCCATCCCCGTTGCCGCCGGCGGCTCGATCAAGCCGCCCCGCTTCTCTCACCGCCCGCCTTATACTGCACCTGTGCGTTTCCCGATAGCTGTTCACCGCCAGCAGATCCATCGACAATAGATGTTCCCCTGCTGCCGATCGAGCTCAACCAACAGATGAGCAATCCTACGCGGGGTAGTATGAGCTACGAATGTTCTACCCTATAGCGCACCGGCTCAAGCAATCCTTCTCAGCCTCCGTGGGGGCCTGCATAAACACTACCATACCTTTGCTTATGGATTGGACCTACGAACACAAACGGAGCCACACTGGGCTCGCGTCTGTATCGGAAGGGGTAAATCCTGTAGGCTGTTCGCCACGTTCAGGCAGGCCGATGGCAGTTATAGACCTCGAGGAAACGATATGGAGAGTACGGTTTACACGTTGCTGGAGCGGATCTTTCAGACCGTATTTCCGCTGGTTACCATCGTCAGCGTGGGTTACTTCTATGCTCGCTGGCGCAACACCGATATGGCGATCGCCAACCGGATCAATATCGATGTGTTTTGCCCCGCGCTGATTTTTTCGGTCATGTCGGCAAAGTCCTTCGATCTGCCAACCTATTCCATGCTGGCCATCGGCGGCATAGGGGTCATTCTGGGCTCGGGGCTTCTGCTTCTGCCTGTGTGCCGCCTGCTGGGTGTCAACGGCAAGACCTTTCTGCCTTCCATGATGTTCAACAATTGCGGCAATCTCGGGTTACCGTTGCTGGTACTCGCTTTCGGCGACCAAGCCCTGCCGGGCGCCGTTATACTCTTTCTAGTGGGAAACGTGCTCCAATTCACGGTGGGCACCTACATGATGGATCATCGGACCAACCCACTGAACGTGTTGCGGATGCCTATGATCATTGCCACCATGGCCGGATTGATAATCAGCAGTTTCCAAATCACACTACCCACGGCGCTCCAAGTACCCATCGACATGCTGGGGCAGATCTCAATTCCACTGATGCTATTCGCCCTTGGCGTGCGCATGACCAGTGTGGATTTCACCCACTGGAAGATCGGGCTTTGGGGGGCGTTGCTTGCACCGCTGAGCGGCATCGTTGTCGCGCTGATGCTCTATCCGATACTGAATCTGCCGGCGGAACACTTCGCCTATCTGTTGGTGTTCGGTGCCCTGCCACCGGCGGTTCTGAACTACATGATCGCCGAGCGCTACGATCAGGAACCACACATAGTTGCATCCGTCGTGTTGATCGGCAATATCGGCAGCCTGGTTATCATTCCCCTGGTGCTGGCGTTCGTACTTTGACGTGGCGGGCCGGGGGCGGACGGTGCGGCCCGCCTCGCCTGGTGGATCAGGGAGTGGGTGGCAGGGTTCAGTGGGGTTGGATGAGAATCTGTTCGCGGTTCTTTTCCACCGTGGCGGTGCCGATCCCCTTTACGTCGGTCAGTTGATCGACACTGACGAAGGGGCCGTTGGCTTCACGGTAGGCAACGATGGCTTCGGCCTTGGCAGGGCCGACACCGTTGAGAGCGGTTGCTATTTCAGCGGCGCTGGCGGTATTGATATCGACCGGTTCAGCCGCCATGGACAGCGGTGAAAACAGGAGCGCACCGGCGAGGGCGGTGGCGGACAACAGGCGTTTGATCATGACGTTCTCCTTGTCATATTGAGACCAGCCACTCCCTGACCGGCCCGTCCACCCTATCCTCGAGGCCGGGCGGGTTCCAGCACTGATCCAACTTCTATTGATGCAGATCAAGTTTTCTCTTCAGCGCAATGCTGCCAAAACCTCCTCGTGCAGCGCGGCAACGACCGCGGAAGGGTCCTGCGCCCGGGTGATCGGACGGCCAACCACCAGGTAATCACTGCCGGCGGCCATCGCCTCTGCCGGTGTCAGGATGCGGCGCTGGTCCCCCGGCTCGGCTGCAGCTGGACGTATTCCCGGCGTCACCAGGGCAAAGTCGTCCGCCAGCTCGGCACGAATGGCGCTGGCCTCTCGGGCCGAACACACCACCCCGTCCAGGCCGCAGCCGTGGGTCAGTTTGGCCAGGCGCAGCACCTGCTCCAGCGGCTCCAGATCCAGGCCGATCTCGACCAGATCCTCCCGCTCCATGCTGGTCAGAACGGTCACCGCTATCAACAGCGTCTTGCCCCCCTGAACCTTGTCCACCGCTTCGCGGGCAGCCTCCATCATGCGCCGACCACCGGAGGCGTGTACATTGACCATCCACACCCCCAGCTCAACCGCCGCCTGCACGGCGCGCGCCGTGGTGTTGGGGATATCGTGAAATTTCAGATCCAGAAACAGATCGAAACCGAGCCGCTGCAGGGCTTCGACGATGGCCGGGCCGCAGCGGGTGAACAGCTCCTTGCCCACCTTGACCCGGCACAGCGTCGGATCGAGCTTTCGGGCCATCTTAAGGGCCGCCTCCCGATCGGGATAATCCAGGGCGACGATGATTCTATTGCTGTCGGGGCTCATGCGCTTTTCTCTTCTTGGCTTGCTATTCGCCTTCCAGGCCCTGAATCGGCCGGGTGCTATTCCACTGTTTGCAGGAGGGACACTGCCAGTGCAGGGTGCGACCGGCGAAGCCACAGTGCTTACACTGGTAGATCGGTTTGCGCTGTTCCAGCTGACCGGTCAGGCCGCGCAGCACGGTGAGGCTCTGCCGCGCGCTGCTGGAACCGTACTCGATATGCATATCGATCAGGCGGTTGAAGCCCTTTATCGAGGGGCGTTTTTTCAGTTCCTCGGTCAGAAAACGGCCCGCCGCGACCACCCCCTGCTGGCTGCAGATGCGATCGGCCAGCGCGATGATGACGCTAGCGGAGGGCGCCTCGCGCAGGCAGGCACGCAGGTAGCCTTCAAACTCCGCCGGCGCCCCCAGCTCATCATAGCAGCGCCGCAGCAGCGGGATGGTCACGCAGACCAGCAACGGGTCCTGTTCCAGCACCTGCTTGAGGCTCTTGATCGCCTCGCGCCACCGCTCGGCCTCGATCTGCAGGTTGGCGCGGATCAGGCTGGCCCGGACACAGTTCGGGTCATACAGCAGGGCTTGGCGCAGCAGGGGTTCGGCCTCGCCCTCACCCCGGGTTGCTGCCCGCTGAGCCAGTTCGCAACAGTAATGGGCCAGCTCATGCCGGATTTCGCGCAGCTCCTGAGTCGGTAGCTGACTGGCGGTATCCAGCGCCTGCTGCCACTCCCCCTCTTTTTCGTACAGCTTGATCAGCAGCGTTTGCGCCCTGCGGCGCATCTCGTGCCCACCGGCCTGACGGATGATATCGGTGAGCAGGGTTTCGGCCCGATCGAGCAGGCCGATGGCGTCATAATCCCGCGCCAGCGCCATCTGGATCCGCAAAAAATCCTGCGGGCTCAGGTCCGGTCGTGCCAGCAGTTTCTGATGGATGCCGATGGCGCGCTCGACATCCCCCTTGCGTCGAAACAGTTTCGCCAGCGTCAGGTGGGCCGGGATGGTATCGGAATTGATCTCCAGGGCGCGGATGAAGCTCTCGATCGCCTCATCGGTTTTTTCGTTGATCAGGTGGTCGAGGCCGATGAAGTATTCGCGATTGAGCTCCCCCCGGCGTTCCTGCTCGAGCTGAGCGGAGCGGCTTTGGAATCGACCCAGCCACCAGCCAGCCCCCACCGCCAGGAACAGGGGAACGATCAGCAGATAATCCGCACCCATCTCAGCTACTGTCTTTGAGACCAGCCGTGCGCAGCTTGTCCAGCTCCTTGCGGAAAGTCATCACCTTGCGTTGCGAGGAGCGCAGCCGCGTTTTGAGGGAGAGGATGACAAGCGTGCTGAGCAAAATGCCGCACAGCGCCCCCAGCACGAAAGCGGCGATCAGCCAGAGTGACACGCTTGCCTCGGGCAGCTGAAAGAACACCAGATCGATCGCAACCTGATCGGTGTTGTGGATGGTGAACAAAATACCGATGCCGATAACGATCAGCCCCAGCACGATGGTAATCAGGTTTTTGAGCCAGTTCACGGGTTATTCCTCTGCGTTGCACCCCCGGCACAGGTGCTCAGTAGCCGGCCTCGAGGCCGGTATTGACCTGTTCTCGCAGCTCCTTGCCGGGTTTGAAGTGGGGAACATACTTGGCGGGCAAGGGGACCGTTTCACCGGTTTTCGGGTTACGGCCCATGCGCGGCGCTCGATAGTGTAACGAGAAGCTGCCAAATCCGCGAATCTCGATCCGCTCTCCGCTCGCCAAGGCATCGGTCATCTGATCCAGCATGAGTTTTACCGCCAGCTCCACATCTTTCACCGACAGCTCAGGGTGCGTGTCTATCAATCGCTCGATCAACTCAGACTTGGTCATAACACCTCCGGTTGAGACCAGACTCCACCCCCGCCAGCGGGCCGCGGAATCGAACATGAGCCGATGGCTCAGGAGTCCTGTTTTTTCATCTGTTCCTTGATCAGGTCGCCGATGGTTTTCGGGCCGGCAGTCTCGACCGGTTGCTCCTGCACACTCTGCATCGCCTGCCGGGTCTGCTCCTGCTGCAGCTGCCGCACCGAAAGGTTGAGAACCCGGTTGCGGCGATCGACACTGTGAACCGCCGCTTCCAGCGGGTCACCGGGTTTGAGTTCGGAGCTCAGATCCGGCACATGATCGGTTGACAGCTCGGCGACCTTGAGCACCCCGTCGACCCCCTCGGCCAGTTCAACCACCGCCTGGCGCGGGGTCACCTCACGCACCCTGCCGTGGACACGGCTACCCTTCGGGTGCTGGTCGGCATAGGCGGTGAAGGGATCGGAGTCGAGTTGCTTGATCCCCAGCGCGATCCGCTCCCGCTCCGGGTCGATGGAGAGCACCACGGCCTCCACCTCATCGCCCTTGTTGTAGGCTTTCATCGCTTCTTCGCCGGGCAGATCCCAGGAAAGATCGGAAAGATGCACCAGCCCATCGATGCCCCCCTCCAGGCCGATGAAAACGCCAAAATCGGTGATGGAGCGCACCCGTCCCTTGACCCGATCCCCCTTGTCATACCGGCTTGCGAACGCCTCCCAGGGATTGGGCTGACACTGTTTCATCCCCAGGGAGATCCGCCGCCGCTGCTGGTCGATATCGAGGATCATCACCTCGATCTCATCGCCCACCTGAACCACCTTGGAGGGGTGGATGTTCTTGTTGGTCCAGTCCATTTCCGACACATGCACCAGCCCCTCAACCCCGGGGCTGATCTCCGCGAAGCAGCCGTAATCGGTCAGATTGGTGACCCGTGCCTTGACCTTGCTGCCAACGGTGTACTCCCGGGTCAACTGGGTCCAGGGGTCCTCCTGCAGTTGCTTCAGCCCCAACGATACCCGTTTGCGTTCGGGATCATATTTGAGCACCTTCACCTCGATCTCGTCACCGACATTGAGCACTTCGCTTGGATGCTTGACCCGCTTCCAGGCGATATCGGTGATATGCAGCAGGCCATCGATGCCACCCAGGTCGATAAAGGCGCCGTAATCGGTGAGGTTCTTGACCACCCCCTTGAGCACCAGCCCCTCTTGCATTTTCTCCAGCAGCTTTTCACGCTCCTGGCTGTAAGCCTCCTCCAGCACGGCACGCCGGGATACCACCAGATTGTTGCTGCGCCGGTCCAGCTTGACGATGCGAAACTCCAGCTCCTGCCCCTCCAGGTGTGAGGTATCACGCAGCGGGCGGATATCCACCAGGGAGCCGGGCAGGAAGGCGGTAAGGCCGTTGATCTCCACCGTCAGGCCGCCGCGCACCCGCCCCACGATATGGCCGTGCACACTTTCACCCGCCGCGTAGGCCCGCTCGAGCACCTCCCAGGCTTCGGCCCGCTTGGCGCGCTCCCGTGACAGGACGGTCGAGCCGAAGCCATCTTCCAGCGCCTCGAGGGCCACGCGCACCTCGTCCCCCACCTTCAGATCGACCTCTCCCTTGTCATTACGGAACTGTTCCAGGGGAATCACCCCCTCGGACTTAAGCCCGGCATTGACGATCACAAAATCATTCTCAATCGCCACTACGGTGCCGGTGACGATGGAACCCGGCGCCATATCCAGCTCTTTCAGACTCTCTTCGAACAACTCCGCAAAACGTTCGCTCATTACTGACCCTTCCCAGGTTTTGGCTACATCAACGTAGGCCTCTGTGTCTTGCCTGATCCAGTACGGTTTGCAACACCTCATCGATGCCCATCGACGTGGAATCCAGTATCACCGCATCCGGCGCCGGCTTGAGGGGCGCTACCGCACGATTCATGTCACGCGCGTCGCGCGCCTTCACATCGTTCAATATGTCGCCAAGGCTAGCACCGGGCTCCTTGCCAATCAACTGCTTATAACGTCGGCGTGCGCGTTCTTCCGCGCTGGCATCGAGGTAGATTTTCAAACCGGCCTGCGGGAACACCACCGTTCCCATGTCACGCCCATCGGCCACCAGACCCGGTTCGAGCGCAAACGCGCGCTGGCGGCTCAACAGCGCCTCCCGCACGGGCCCCAGCGCGGCCACGATCGAGGCATCCTGACCGACCCGTTCGCTGCGGATCGCCTCGGTCACATCTTCACCTTCGAGGATGATCCGGGTGTTGCCCCCCTTGCTGGCCTTGAAACGCACATCCAGGTGGGCGGCCAGCACCTCCAGCGCCTCCACGTCGTCCAGCTCGACCCCGTGATGACGGGCAGCCAGCGCGGTCACCCGGTAGAGCGCTCCGCTATCCAGCAGGTGCCAGCCCAACTCCCGTGCCAACAATCGGCAGATCGTCCCCTTGCCCGACCCGCTGGGGCCATCGACCGTAATGATGGCAACCTGTTTATCCTGGCAGGACATTACGCCTCCTCCTTATGTAGATGCAGACCCAGCCGTTGCATCGACTCGATCAGATCGGGGTAGGCCGCCAGCAGGCAGCCACCTCCGCCCATGGTAAGTGTATTCGTGCCACAGAGCCCAGCCGCCAGGGCCGCCATGGCGACCCGGATTTGCCCCTGCGAGCCGATCTCGCCCCCCTCGATGGGACCACCGACCAGTTCGATTCGATCGTCATGTCGCTCCAGCGGCACCCCCAGCCGCTGCAATAGCAGTGCGGTTTGCGCCACCGGATCCTCCTCCTTGTGGCGCAACCGATCCAGGCCGGCAAACCGGCTGCGCCCGGCCGCGCGGGCGGCGGCCACCAGCAGCAGCGGCACCTCGTCGCCTGCGCTGGCAAGATCGGCCAGCTCCACCGACAGCGCGGCCAGCGGCGCTCCCCCTTCGACGTGGATATCCGCCACCGGCTCCCCCGCCTGCAGGCGCTGCCCGGAGAGGGTGATGGCCGCCCCCATCCGCTCCAGCAGACGCAGGGCACCGGCGCGGGTGGGGTTGACCCCCACCCCCCTGAGCCACAGATCGGCCCCCGGTTTGAGACTGGCCACCAGTATGAACAGCGTGGCCCAGGAAAGGTCGCCGGGCACGTCGATCGGCGTGGCCCGCAGCGAGCCGGGCGGGGTAAGGCACACCTGCGTGTCTGCGCGGCGCACGGCCACCCCGAGCGCCGACAACATCCGTTCGGTGTGGTCACGGGTGGCCACCGGCTCCACCACCCGGGTCTCCCCCTGCGCCCACAACCCCGCCAGCAGCAGGGCCGATTTGACCTGCGCACTGGGCATCGGCAGGGTATAGCTGATCCCTCGCAGGCGGCGCCCCCCTTTTATCCGCAGCGGCGGACGGCCGCCGCTGGCGGTTTCGATCGCGGCCCCCATCAGCCGCAGCGGCTGCGCCACCCGCGACATGTTGCGCTGGCTCAGAGATTGATCCCCAAACAGCTCGGTGTCGAACGGCTGGGCCGCCAGTACACCCGCCAGCAGGCGCATCGAGGTTGCCGAATGGCCCAGATAGAGCGGCCCGGGCGGCGGCTTGAGACCGTGCAGGCCCACGCCGTAAACCCTCACCCTGCCCTGATGGGGGCCTTCGATCACCACCCCCATGTCACGCAGCGCCTGCAAGGTAGCCAGACTGTCTTCACTTTCGAGAAATCCGCTGATATCGGTTACCCCATCGGCGATGGCGGCAAGGATGATCGCCCGGTGCGAGATCGATTTATCCCCCGGCAGAACCAACTCGCCCACCGGCACACCATCACCGTCGACGCGCAAGGTTACCTCAGCCGCATGATCATTCGATGAATAGGCCGAGCCGGTGAGCAATCGGGTGAAGTGGTCCCGCGCCGCCTTGGCCCGGGTGAAGATCCCCAGCAGCGTCTGGCTGTCGCCGCTGTCGATCGCCTGGCGCAGCTGCGCCAGACCGCCCAGGTAACGGTCGATCTGCGCCAGTACCGCGCTCCGGTTGGCAATACAGATGTCATGCCACATGGTGGGGTCGCTGGCCGCGATGCGGGTGAAGTCACGAAAGCCGCCGGCGGCGTAGCGAAAAATATCCAGATTTTTCTCCTCCCGCGCCAGCGTATCCACCAGCGAAAACGCCAGCAGGTGGGGCAGGTGGCTGGTGGCGGCCAGCACTTCATCATGCCGCTCCACCTCCATCTGCAACACCTCCGCCCCCACCGCCTGCCACAGGCGCGCCAGCTCCAGGGTGGCGTTGGGGTCGGTTTCCGGCAGCGGTGTCAGAATCACCTTGTGGCGCTCGAACAGGTCGGCGTCCGCCGCCCGCACACCGCTTTTCTCGGCGCCGGCGATCGGGTGTCCGGGGATGAAGGTGGACGGCAGCCGTCCAAACAGACGCCGGGCGGCCGCGACCAGGTTTCCCTTGGTGCTGCCCACATCGGTCACCAGCGTGCCCGGGCGCAACCAGGGGCGGATCTGCTCCAGCACGCTCTCCATCGCCTTGACCGGCACGGCCAGCACGATCAGGTCCGCCGCCGCCACCTCCGCGGCAAGGTCGGTGGCGATACGATCGATCACCCCCAGCTCCAGTCCCAGCCGACACTCCTCCGCGCTGCGATCGGCGCCCACGATCTCGCGTACACAGGAGCGGACCTTCAGCGCCTTGGCCAGGGAGCCGCCGATCAACCCCAGGCCGATGATCAACACGCGATCGAGCGGGTAGTGCGATCTGCCGCTGTAGTTCAGCACGCCAGCACCCGTTCGAGCGCCCGCAGAAAGCGGTCGTTCTCCTCCGGCAGACCGATACTGATGCGCAGATGGTGGGGCATCTGGTATCCATCCAGCGCTCGCACGATCACCCCCTCCCGCAGCAGCGCCTGGAACAGCGGCTGAGCCGGGCGGCCCAAGTCGGCGCTGATGAAGTTGCCGAAGGAGGGGATGTAATCGATCCCCAGTCGCTGCAGCCCCTGCTCGAGCTGGGCCATTCCGTGGCGATTGAGCTCCACGCTGCGCGCCAGATAGTCACGGTCGTTCAGCACCGCCTCGGCCGCCACCTGGGCCGGCAGGGAAACGTTGAACGGTTGCCTGACACGGTTGAGCAGCTCGACGATCTTGCTGTCGGCCGCGGCGAAACCCACCCGCAAGCCCGCGAGCCCCCAGGCCTTGGAGAAGGTGCGGGTCACCACCAGATTGGGAAAGCGCGGCAGCAGCTCCAGCCCGTCCGGGATCGCATCGGTCTCGACATACTCCGTGTACGCTTCATCCAGCACCACGATGAGATGCTCCGGCAGGGCGGCCAAAAATGCGCTCAGCGGCGCCCGCTCCAGGGCGGTGCCGGTGGGGTTGTTCGGGTTGGCGATGAAGATCAGGCGGGTGCGCTCGGTCACGGCGGCGGCCATCGCCTGCAGGTCGTGGCCATACGCCCGCGCGGGGGTGACCACCGCCCTGGCGCCGCAGGCCTGGGTGAGGATGGGATAGGCCGCAAACGCGTACTGGGAGAAGATCACCTCATCTCCGGGCTGAAGAAAGGTGCGGGCGATCTGTTCCAGCAGATCGTTGGAGCCGTTGCCCAGGGTCAGCTGCGCCGGCGCCAACCCGTAGTAGCGCTGCAGCGCCGCCTTGAGACGAAAGCCGTTGCTGTCGGGGTAGCGGGCGCTGGCGGCCAACGCCGCCTGCACCGCCTGAAGCGCCACCGGGCTGGGGCCCAGCGGGTTCTCATTGCTGGCGAGCTTGATGATATCGCTCAGCCCCAGCTCACGCTCCAGCGCCTCGATCGGCTTGCCCGCCTCGTAGGGGCGCAACCCCTGTACGCCCGGCGTCGCCAGTAGCCCAACATCACATGACATCCCTTGGCATCCTTCTACCGTATCGACTCAGAGCACCGCTTTGGGGTAGGAGCCGAGCAATGTCACCTCGCCGCCGAGGCTCCCCAGCTCCGTCAGCAGTCCGGTGATTGCGGGGTCTTCGCAGTGACCTTCGAGCTCGATATAGCACAGCGTGACGCCCCCATGCGCTCCGCCGTCACACCGCTCCAGCCGCATCAGGCGGACGGCGCGGCGGCGAAACAGCGCCGGCAGATCATGCTCCGCTCCCGCCTCCCCACGGCTGAGCAGCAGTGAGGTTTTGTCATCCCCGCTGGGGCCGACCGCTTCCCGTCCCACCACTAGAAAGCGCAGTGGCTGCGCACCCGTCGAGGTCGGCGCGGGCTCGAGCTCCACCTCGCCACAAACGCGCAGCCCAAAGCGGCACAACAGCGCCAGGGCCTGCCACGACAGAGCCGCGTTTTCACCCGCGCTGGCGAGCACCGCATAGTCGGCACGCCCCTGCTCCACCGCGCCCACCACCTGTTCCAGGCTCGGCAGCGGCTGACAATGAACGGCCTGACCAAAATGCTTCTGCGCCGCCTGCTGATTGAGGCTTCCCGCGGGGCCGGGAAACACCACTCGCAGCGGCTGCTCCAGCGCCAGACAGACCGACATGATCTCGCGGAACAGGCGCGCCACGGCCGGGTCGGGCAGCGGCCCCTGGTTGCGCGCCATCACCGCGCGCAGCACCTGCGCCTCCCGCTCCGGTCGGTAGAATACCGGCGTCTCGTTCTCCTTGCGGTGGCGTTGCTTCACTTCCGCCACCTCTTGCGCGAGCCGGGCGCGATCATTCAGCAGTTGCTGGATCTGGCGGTCCACGGCATCGATGCGATCCCGCAGCCGCCGCAGTTGTGCTTCCTGCGGATCGGCGCTGGTACGGTCACTCCCCTGCATACTCAAGCCTGCTCTTTTTCAAACCGCCGCATAAAATCGATCAACGCCTCCACCGCCGCTTCCGGCACCGCGTTGTAGAGACTCGCCCGCATCCCCCCCACGGAGCGGTGCCCCTTGAGGTTGAGCATCCCTTCCGCCTCGGCCAGTTCCAGGAAGCGGTTTTCCAGCGCGGCGTCAGCCAGCGTGAAGGGGACGTTCATGATGGAGCGGTTGTGGACCGCCACGGGATTGGCATAAAAATCGCTGCCATCGATGGCCGCGTAGAGCTTGGCGGCCTTGCGGCGGTTGCGCTCGGCCATCGCCTCCAGGCCACCCTGACGTTTGAGCCACTGAAACACCAACCCGGCCAGATACCAGCTGAAGGTGGGCGGCGTGTTGCTCATGGAGCCGGCATCGGCGTGGATCTTGTAGTCGTACATGCTCGGCGTGCCAGGCAGCGTCTGGCCGATCAGATCATCACGCACGATCACCACCGTCAGGCCGGCGGGGCCGATATTTTTCTGCGCCCCGGCGTAGATCAGGCCAAAACGGCTGACATCGAGCGGGGCGGAGAGAATATCGGAGGACATATCCGCCACCAGCGGCAGATCGCCACTGGCGGGAATGTAATCGAACTCGACCCCGCCGATGGTTTCGTTGCTGGTGTAGTGCAGATAGGCCGCGTCGGGACTCAGCCGTAGCTCCGTCTGGGCCGGCGCCGAGCGGTAGTTGTCGCTGGCCGTGCTGGCGGCCAGGTTCACCCGGGCGTAGCGCCGGGCTTCCTTGATCGCCTTGCCGGACCAGATACCGGTGTCGATATAGTCGACCGCATCGGCCCCGCGCAGCAGGTTCATCGGCACCATGGCAAACTGGGAGGTGGCGCCACCTTGCAAAAACAGCACCTTGTAGTTGGCCGGGATCGCCATCAACTCGCGCAGATCCTGCTCCGCCTGGGCGGCGACGCTCACATACTCCTCGCTGCGGTGGCTCATCTCCATGATGGAGAGCCCGCGCCCATGCCAGTCCAGCAATTCGGCCTGGGCCTGTTGCAGCACCGCTTCCGGCAGGGCCGCCGGCCCCGCACTGAAATTGTATTTACGTGTCATTTCAGATATGGATTCCAGTTAGATATAGGGATTCAGGCATCACTACCCGCATCATCCGCGGTGGCGTTGTGCGCATCATCCGTAGTAGCTTCGGGCGGATCGGTCTGTGCGCCGGCGGATTCCTCCTGAGTCGCAAAGACCTCTTCATCAGGCTCTTCGATGCGGGCGATCCCCACCAGCACTTCATCGTCCGCCAGCCGGATCAGCATCACCCCCTGGGTGTTGCGACCCAGGCTGGAGATCTCGCTGCTGCGGGTCCGTACCAGCGTGCCGCGGTTGCTGATCAGCATCACATCATCCCCCTCGAACACCTGTACCGCACCGGCCAGCGGGCCGTTGCGCTCGGTACACTGCATGGCGATCACCCCCTGCCCCCCTCGGCCGCGCAGCGGGAACTCTTCCACCGCCGTTTTTTTGCCGTAGCCGTGTTCGGAGGCGGTCAGCACTTCGCCGCCCGCCCGGGGCACCATCAGGGCGATCACCTGTACATCGTGATCCATGCGGATACCGCGCACACCGCGCGCCGTGCGGCCCACGGCACGAACATCATTCTCGTTGAAACGGATCGCCTTGCCGGCGCTGGTCACCAGCATGACATCATCCTGGCCACTGGTCAGGGCAGCGCCGATCAGACGATCACCTTCGACGATGTCCAGCGCAATCAAACCGTTACTGCGCGGGCGAGAAAAGGCATCCAGCGGGGTCTTTTTCACGGTGCCGTTAGCGGTGGCCATGAAGATGAAACGGTCGGGGTCAAACGCCTGCACCGGCAAAATAGTGCTGATCCACTCGTTTTCGGCCAAGGGCAGAATGTTGACCACCGGACGCCCTCGGGAGGCACGGCTGGCCGGTGGAATCTCATATACCTTGAGCCAGTACACCTTGCCCAGGTTGGTGAAGCAGAGGATGGTATCGTGGGTGTTGGCGATCAGCAGATGCTCGATGAAATCTTCATCCTTCATAGCGGTCGCTGATTTGCCCTTGCCGCCGCGGCGCTGAGCCTGATAGTCACTCAGCGGCTGAGTCTTGGCGTAACCGGCATGGGAGATGGTAACCACCATATCCTCTTCGGTGATCAGATCGGCGGTGGTCAGATCCTGCATGGAGGCCTGGATTTCGGTGCGCCGCTCATCGGCGTATTCCGCCACCAGCGCTTCCAACTCGGTGCGGATCACCTCCATCAACCGCTCATAGGAGCCCAGTATCCGCAGCAGCTCGCTGATCTTCTCCAGCAGCTCGCGGTATTCGGCGATCAGCTTATCGTGCTCGAGGCCGGTGAGCCGGTGCAAGCGCAGGTCAAGGATCGCCTGCGCTTGCACCGGCGAGAGATAGTAGCGGCCATCGCGCATGCCATACTGCGGCTCCAGCCCTTCCGGTCGACAAGCCGTTTCACCGGCCCGCTCCAGCATCTCGGTCACGTTGCCCGGCGCCCAAGCGGTGGCGATCAGACGCTCTTTCGCTTCGACCGGCGAGGGGGACTGTTTGATCAGTTCGATCACCGCATCGATATTGGCCAGCGCAATCGCCAACCCCTCCAGCACATGCCCCCGTTCGCGCGCCTTGCGCAGCTCAAAAATGGTCCGCCGGGTCACCACCTCGCGGCGATGGCGCACGAAACATTGAAGAATCGTTTTCAGATCCAGAATCTTCGGCTGACCATCCACCAGCGCCACCATGTTGATGCCGAACACGCTCTGCAGCTGGGTCTGGGCAAACAGGTTATTGATGATCACCTCGGCCACCTCGCCGCGACGCAGCTCGATCACGATCCGCATACCGTCCTTGTCGGACTCGTCGCGCAGCTCGCTGATCCCCTCTATCTTTTTCTCCTTGACCAGCTCGGCGATCCTCTCGATCAGGCGCGCCTTGTTGAGCTGGTAGGGGATCTCGGTGATCACCAGCATCGGGCGGCCGGTTTTGGGATGGTCCTCGATATGGTGGCGCGCCCGCACGTAAATGCGGCCACGGCCGGTGCGGTAGGCCTGCAGGATGCCGGCCCGCCCATTGATGATGCCGCCGGTGGGGAAGTCGGGCCCGGGGATCGACTGCATCAGCTCGTCGATGGTGATATCGGGGTTATCGATCAGCGCCAGACACCCCTTGACCACTTCACCCAGGTTGTGCGGCGGGATATTGGTGGCCATCCCCACGGCGATACCGGAGGAGCCGTTCACCAGCAGATTGGGAACCCGGGTCGGCAGCACCGCCGGGATACGTTCTGTGCCATCATAGTTGTCGACGAAGTCAACGGTTTCCTTGTCCAGATCGGCCAGCAGCTCGTGGGCGATCTTGGCCATGCGGATTTCGGTATAGCGCATGGCCGCCGCCGAATCGCCATCGACCGAGCCGAAGTTGCCCTGACCATCCACCAGCATGTAGCGCATGGAGAAGCTCTGCGCCATGCGCACGATGGTGTCATACACCGCGCTGTCGCCATGGGGGTGGTACTTACCGATCACATCCCCCACCACACGGGCGGATTTCTTGTAGGGCTTGTTCCAGTCGTTGTTCAGTTCGTTCATGGCGAAAAGCACCCGCCGATGAACCGGTTTGAGGCCGTCACGCACATCCGGCAGCGCCCGCCCGACGATGACGCTCATGGCATAGTCGAGATAGGATTGTTTCAGCTCATCTTCGATGTTGACTGGCAGAACTTCTTTGGCTAAATCACCCATTCGCTCAGCTTTCCTTGATCCGGTGCCCGCGCGCACCCGGTTGGCGCGCTTTCAAACCGCGGGAGTATACCACAGATGGGTGCGCTTCACTCCCACCCGTGAGCCCCCCGGCGGGGAGTCAGGCACCATCGATCAGCGGCTGCAGCGCCCTGGGCAGGGCACTCCGACGCTGGCGCAACAACGGTGTGAGATGCTGTTTCCAGATCTGGGGGGCTGTCATGTCGGGCCAGCCCAGAAGCGCCAGATACTCTTCCCGGAAAAGCGGCTCCTCCACCTCCGCCTGCTCACGAAAATCCAGCAACCAGGCCGACAGGTGGAGCAGCGCCACCCGCAGCCGGACATCCGCCGGCAGCCGCTCGGGCGGAACAAAGCGGGGGTAGTGTTGCAGAGCGATGGTGCGCCAGACCGGCTCGGGCAGCTGCCAGACTTTGAGCAGCTGTGCCCCCACCACCCCCGGGTGCACCTGAGCGATCATCGCGTTGAACGCCGGATGGCGGCGCTGCAACAGCTCGATCACCACCCGCCCCACATCGTGCAGCAGCGCAATGGTCGCCATTTCGGCGGCCCTCGCCTGGCCGCTGGCCTGGGCCAGGGCGAACGCCAGATAGGAGATCAGCAGGGCGCGGTGATAGCTGGCACGAAACGGTTCGGTGTCCGGCAGACACTTGCGCAGACTTTCCGCCATGATGACCTGATACACACCTTCAAAGCCCAGCAGGCTCACGGCATGACTCAAATCGGTAATTTTTTGCTCGAAGTTGTAGCGGGAGGAGTTGATCGCCTTCAGCAGCGTGGCGGTCAGCGCCGGGTCCTGGCGCACCAGCTCGGCCACCTGAGCGTGAGTGCTGTGCTCATCCTGCAGCCGATCGAGCAACGCCACGCTGGAGAGCGGCAGGCGCGGGATGCGCCCGATGATCTGCCGTACCGGCTCGGAGGCGGCAAACTGTTCACCCGCCCGGGCGGTCGAGGTAAACAGGGCCGCCGATAGCCTCGCATAACGCTGCTGCGCTCGACCGACCTGCTCCAGTAGCTGGATCAGATGCACCCCCGCCGAGCGCTGCGCCAGTTGCAGCAGTTGCAGCCGGGTCGCCTCATGCAGCTGATTGAAGCGGGTCTCACTCAGCCACAGCAAGGTGCCATCCGCGCTGGCGCTGAGCGAGAAGCGCGGTAGCTGGGCCCCGGCCAGGCCCATCAGGTTCAGCGCCGAATCCACCTCGAGGCAGGTCACCTGCTCCGTTTGTTCCGTTGCCAACCGCAGCCGTATTCCGCCTGAGCGCAGCAGAATGAAACCCTCGCCCAGCGCCGGGGTGGCGGCCAACAGATCATCCCCCGCGGCGAAGCGTACCAGCTCGGCCTGATTGAGCAGCTCGATCGTCGCCGCCTCCGGCAGCCGCGCCAGCCCTGCCCGCACCTCCTCCCCCGCCCCTGCGGGTGCGTTTTTTTGCCCCTGCGGCGGTTCGTTTCGCTTCCAGAAAGCCATCGTGCCACCTCCGTTCCCTGGCCATGAAGGTCCGGGTGAATTTCGCCCCCAGAACCATGGTGCTAGAATGCGGCACAATCGAATATGGACGCAAGGGCAAAACGATGAGTGATGAGCGCACCCCGAATATCGATCCGGCCGAAATAGCCAAGTTCGAGGCGCAAGCCAGCCGCTGGTGGGACCCCGACAGCGAGTTCAAACCGTTGCACGATATCAATCCGCTGCGGGTGGATTTTATCGACCGCATCGGTTCTCTGGCGGGCAAGCGCGTGCTGGATGTGGGCTGCGGCGGTGGCATCCTCGCCGAGGCGATGGCGCACCGGGGCGCGACGGTAACCGGTATCGATATGGGGGAAGCCCCGCTCAAGGTGGCCCGGCTGCACGGCCTGGAGAGTGGTGTCAGCGTCGACTACCGCCGGATCACGGTGGAAGATCTGGCCGATGAGCAGCCCGCCAGCTTCGATCTGGTAACCTGCATGGAGTTACTGGAGCACGTTCCCGACCCCGAGTCGGTGGTGCGCGCCTGCGCCCATCTGGTCAAGCCGGGCGGGTGGGTGTTTTTCTCCACCCTGAACCGCAACCCCAAAAGTTACCTGTTTGCCATTCTGGGGGCCGAAGGGATGCTCAATCTGGTCCCGGGCGGCACCCATGAGTTCAACCGCTTCATCCGCCCGGCGGAACTGGGCGCGTGGGCACGCAGCGCCGGCCTGAATCTGGAGGAGATGACCGGTCTGGTCTACAACCCCTTCACCAGGGTGTACCGGCTCGATCCTGACGATGTCAGCGTCAACTACATGGTCGCCTGCCGACGGAACCCGGAATGATGGCGACCCTCGACGCCGTGCTGTTTGATCTGGATGGTACCCTGCTCGACAGTGCCCGCGACTTCCACCCGATCATCAACCGGCTGCTGGCGGAAGCCGGACGCGATCCGATCGGGTTCGACGCGCTGCGCAGCCAGGTTTCCAACGGGGCCGGCGCCATCGTGGCCCATGCGTTCCAACTGGAACCGCAGGCCGAGGCGTTTCAGGCCCTGCACCGGCGCCTGCTGGAGCACTATGCGGCCGACCTCTGCCGCCACGGGCGGCTGTTTGCGGGCATCGAGCCGCTGCTGAGCTGGCTGGAACAGATGGGCACCCCCTGGGGCATCGTGACCAACAAACCGCAACGGCTCAGCCTCGCCGTGCTCGAGCGGCTGAATCTGAGCGGACGCTGCGCCAGCCTGGTCTGCCCGGAGGATCTCCGTTCAGGCAAGCCGGACCCGGAGGGACTCTGGCTCGCCTGCCAACAGCTGCAGGCAAAGCCGGCACGGTGCGTCTACGTTGGCGATCACCGACGGGACATCGAAGCCGGCCTGGCCGCGGGGATGATCACCATCGCGGCGGCCTGGGGCTACCTGCCCCCCGGCGAGCGGGTGGAGGAGTGGAACAGCCATTATCTCGCCCTCCAGCCATCAGAGCTGCAACACCTGCTAAACTCATTGCTGTCACAAGCCGAACCCCCACGCCCGGGATGACCGGGCAGTTCAAGGAGCCAAGGATGTTTCACTACGTTGCACCGACCGATCTGCTCAACGACCGGATCATTCTGGTGACCGGCGCCGGCGACGGGATAGGTCGTGCCGCCGCCTGGCACTACGCCCAACACGGCGCCACCGTGGTGCTGCTCGGTCGCACGCTGGAAAAGCTGGAATCACTCTATGATGAGATCGAAAGCGCCGGCCTGCCCCAGCCCGCCATCGTCCCCATGAAACTGGATACAGCGCAGGAACATGATTATATCGAGCTGAGCAACCAGCTCCACGATGAGTTCGGTCGCCTCGATGGCCTGCTGCACAATGCCGGCATCCTCGGTATGCGCACCCCGATCGAGAGCTACGACCCGATCACCTGGGAACAGGTGATGCGGGTCAACGTACACGCCCCCTTCTTGATGACGCAGGCGCTGCTGCCCCTGCTGCACCACTCCCCTGACGCTCGCGTGATCTTCACCACCTCTGGAGTGGGGCGCCGCGGGCGTGCCTACTGGGGAGCCTATGCGGTATCGAAGTTCGCCACCGAGGGGATGATGCAGGTGCTGGCCGACGAGCTGGACAACGACCCCACCATCCAGGTCAACGCCATCAACCCGGGCCCGACCCGCACCCAGATGCGCCACTACGCCTACCCGGCCGAGCCTCCCGAGAGCAACCCTACCCCGGCCGAGATCATGCCGCTCTACCTCTATCTGATGGGGCCGGACAGCAAGGGGGTCAACGGCCGCTCCATGGATGCCCAGGGGGAGGAATCCGCCTGAGCGGGCCGCTCAGCCCCGCCGGCCGCGATGACCGGTGATCCGTTTGCCCACCGAGCGGGCCTTGATCTTGTTGCCACGGGGGCGCGCCTCCGCCGCCGGCTGCCCCCGCTCCACCGTCTGTCGCACCCGCTGCCGCTTGTAGAGGCGCTGCTCCTTTTCCGCCTCGTTCGGTGTTGGGCGGTGGGTACGGGCAACCTCCAACTCCAGCTCACGGGCCAGCAACGCCACCTCTTTGGGTGGCAGTTCGCGCCAAGTGCCCACCTTGATGTCACTGGGCAGAAACACCGGGCCGAAGCGCACCCGCTTGAGGCGGTTGACCTGCACACCCTGCGACTCCCACAATCGCCGCACCTCCCGGTTGCGCCCCTCCATGACAACACAGTGGTACCACTTGTTGGCCCCCTCCCCGTCGAAGTAGCGCACATCGGTGAATTTGGCGATACCGTCATCCAGCAAAACCCCCTGCTTCAGCCGTTCCAGCATGGCGTCATCCACCGCGCCCAGCACCCTGACCGCATATTCACGGTCCATCTGCATGGAGGGGTGCATCATGCGGTTGGCCAGCTCGCCGTCGGTGGTGAAAATCAGCAAGCCGGTGGTATTGATATCCAGCCTGCCAACGGCGATCCAGCGCCCCTGCCTGAGGGGGGGAAGATTGTCGAACACCGTCGCCCGCCCTTCGGGATCATGCCGTGTGCAGACCTCCCCCAATGGCTTGTTATAGATCAGCACCCGACACTCGGCCGTGGTGGCAAAGGTGAGCGTGGCGGGCTTGCCATCCACGACGACCTTGTCATCGGCACCGACCCGGTCGCCCAGCCTGGCCGGCTGGTCATTCAGGAGGATGCGGCCCTCCTCTATCCAACGCTCCATCTCACGACGTGAGCCAAAACCGGAGCGCGCCAAAACCTTTTGCAATTTTTCATCGGACATTTTGACGTCTCTTTTGTGCGTGGGCCAACCGAAAGGCCCCATTGCTAGTGGCAGGGAGCAGTGACAAACCAAAAAAGCCCCTCCGGGTTTCCCCGAAGAGGCCATTGCGCCCCGCGCATCATGCCCGATCACTCGATGGTGGGCAACTGCTCCTTGGTTATATTGTGCGCCAGCATATATTCACGGAAGGCCACCGGCGTGCGGCCACGACCGGACCAGGTATGCTCGTGTCCCTCGCTGTCGGTAATGATATATTTGGCCTTGACGCTCTTTTTACGCATCTCCGGTTCGATGGTCTCTTTCAACTCATCCAGTCCGATACCGGCTTTGCGCATCAGCTGGTGAATCTCCTCCACCTGCTGTTTTTTGGCCAGCTGTTCCTCCTCTTCGCGACGCTTGGCCTCTTCGAGCTCGACGCGGATATCATTGAGGTCAGCGATAACCTTGTCGATCTCTCCCAAGGTCATCTCTTGACAGTATTTGCGCAGGGAGTTTTTGCGGGTCAGGATCTTGCTAAAATCTGTCATAGTTGACTGCCATTGCTTAATTGAAGGATTCGATGCGCCCTATTATCGCTGCCAAATATTTTTTTTCAATACTGGCCGTGCAAAATCCTATTTAAAATTGGAAGTATCACCAGCCCCCTCCCGAACCACCTCCGGCACCTCACCGACCATATTGATCACGCTGGTCGCTTCCATGCCACAATAGCCACCATCGATGATCAGATCCACCTGATGCTGAAGCAGCTCCCGCATTTCGTAGGGGTCGGTCAACGGTAACTGATCCCCCGGCATGATCAGGGAAGTACTCATGATAGGCTCGCCGAGCTGGGACAACAGGGCGGTCACAATCGGATTATTTGGCACCCGGATGCCGATGGTGCGCCGCTTCGGGTGTAGCAACCGGCGCGGCACCTCCGTCGTGGCGGGCAAAATGAATGTATACGCTCCGGGAGTATGCGCCTTCAGCAAGCGAAAGGTCTGATTATCCACTTTGGCATAGGTGCCAATGGCGGCGAGATCGTCACACACCAGAGTGAAGTTGTGTTTATCATCCAACTGCCGAATCCGCTTGATGCGATCCGCCGCCTTTTTATCACCCAGATGACAGCCCAGCGCATAGGCACAGTCGGTGGGGTAGATGACAACTCCACCGGAACGAATTATCTCCACCGCCTGCTGAATCAGGCGGGGTTGAGGATTTTCCGGGTGGATCTGAAAAAACTGGCTCATGCTGCAAGCCTCCTGTCGAATCGGCACTGATCTGCTTCAGCGCCCGATGAAGTCATGGATAAGATGTCTGTCGCTTTCGACGCGGGGAAAACGTCCCAGCCGCGTCCAGACCATTTCCGGGCGATGGAAGTCACTGCCGGAGGATATTTTGAGGTTCAGACTCTCCGCCAGGCGCAGCAACAATCCCACCTGCTCCTGGCTGACATTGGGGCAGCCGATTTCGATAGCGTCGATACCGAACCGGGCCAGCTCAGCCAACAACAGCCTCAGCCTGGAAAAGGTCAAATGGTATTTCGTGGGGTGGGCCAGCACAGAAAGCCCACCACTTTTTCGAATAATGTCGATCGCGGCGGGAACATCCGGCCACTGTGCCTGGACATCCCCCACCTTGCCCTGCCCCAGATAACGGTCGAACGCCTCGTTCTCACTGCTGACCACCCCGGCCGCCTGGAGCGCACGCGCAAAATGGGGGCGACCGATCTGGCCCGCCCCTGCCTGCGCCCGGGCCTGCTCGAGAATGGTATCCGGCACCACCCCCCGGGCAACCAGCTTGTGCGCGATGGTCTCTGCCCGGGCCGTGCGCAGTTCGGTCAGCCGAGCCATGTAGTCGCGCCAGCCGGGATAGCCGGGATCGATCCCCAGCCCCAGCAGGTGCAACACCCGCCGCTGCCACAGGCAGGTCAGCTCCACACCGGGGATCAGCGTCACCCCGGCCGCATCGGCCGCCCGCCGCGCCGGCGCCAACCCCGCCAGTGTATCGTGGTCGGTCAAGGCGATATACTCGAGCGACGCCTCGACCGCCATGGCGACCAGCTCCGACGGGGACAGTGCGCCATCGGATGCGGTACTATGCATGTGGAGGTCGAACCCTGGCAGCACGCCCTCTTTGCCGGATACAGTCACAATAAGCTGTTTACCTCTGAAATGAACCGATCAACAACCACGTTAGCGGCCCGATGAAACTACTATTTGATTTTCTCCCCGTCATTATATTCTTTGCCGTGTATAAATTCAGCGGCGACATCATTTTGGCCACCGCGGTGCTGATTCCCGCCACGCTGGCCCAGATGGCATACACCTGGTTCAGAACCCACCGGATCGAAACAATGCAGTTGGTCACCCTTGGTTTGGTGGTCACGCTCGGCGGCGCCACCGTCCTGCTTGAGAACAAGGCGTTCATTCAATGGAAGCCGACCGTGGTCAACTGGTTGTTTGCCACAGCTTTCCTGTCGAGCCAGTTTATCGGCCAAAAACCGATCGTGCAGCGCCTGATGGAGAGTAGCCTCGAGCTGCCCGGCCACGTCTGGAGCAAGCTCAATATCGCCTGGGTGATCTTCTTTACCCTCATGGGGATCGCCAACCTGGCCGTGGTCTACACGCTGAGTGAGGAAGCGTGGGTCAATTTCAAGCTGTTCGGCATGCTCGGCTGCACGCTGGTGTTCGTGACAGGCCAGGGGCTTTACCTCTCGAAGCAGCTGCCCGAACAGAAAGAAACCAATGGAGAGCGTTGAGCGCGATGTTCTATGCCATCATTGCCACTGATATCAAACACTCACTGCAGCGGCGCCTGGCAGCGCGACCGGCGCATCTGGCGCGCCTGGAGCAGCTCAAACAGGAGGGCCGCCTGCTGGCTGCCGGCTCCCACCCTACCATCGATGGCGAAGACCCGGGGCCTGCCGGGTTCAGCGGCAGCCTGATCATTGCGCAATTCACCTCGCTCGAAGCCGCCCAGCGATGGGCCGATGCCGACCCCTACCACAAGGCGGGGGTTTATCAAACGGTCACTGTAAAACCATATAAAAAAGTTTTACCCTGAGCTAGTATACGCGCTGGCTGCAGAGACCTACTCGAGGTTACACTGGACTGACGACTGTAGTCGATCATGGGGCTGGCGTTGAGGAAAATTCTGATCGAATGCTCTATACTCACCCAATAGCGAAAACATCCACTTGGCACAAAGGATATGACGATGAAGAAAATTGCAATTGCTGCCGGACTGGCGATGGCGCTGAGCACCCCTGTCGCGGTGCAGGCTCAGGTACCAGGCTATGTCGTAAACAGTAACAACACCATTTGGCGCACCCAGTTCGACGAGTGCTGGCACACCGGCGACTGGAGCAAGGCCAAGGCGGTTGTTGATGGCTGTGACGGTTACGTGGCTCAGGTCGCTCCGGCTCCCATGGCAGCCCCTGCACCTGCCCCCACCCCGGTTGTGGCCGATGTGGAGAAGAAGTTCGCCCTCTACTTCGACTTCGACAGCACCAAGGTGGCTGATGTCGGTAGCATCGTCAACTACATCGGCTCGCTGTCCAGCCTGAAGAGCGTGAAACTGGTGGGTTACGCCGATTTCATCGGCTCAGAGGCCTACAACGAACAGCTCTCCAAGCGTCGCGCCGAAGCGGTGGCCGCCAAGCTGAGCCAGGCCGGCGTGGACTCCAACAAGATGTCCATCGGCTACATGGGCGAGTCCGCCCCGGTTGCAAACTGCACCGGTCGGGGTGCCGAGCTGATCGCGTGTCTGCGGCCCGATCGTCGGGTAGATGTTGAGATCGTGGGTCAAAAGCGCGTTCAGCAATAAGAACCGCCCACTCACTAAAAAGCCGGCCTTGAGCCGGCTTTTCTCATCTGGACCAAGGGGCATGGGACGCTGAACCAATCCTTGCCCTCAAGCGTCAGTCACACCACGGCCCAGCACCAACAGCACTGGCCTTGCCCTTGGCGCACGGCACCATTCCGCGCCTCATCTGGGTTGTGTGAACGGATATAGGCAAACCCTTCACCCATCACCAGCTCGAAACCGATATTGGAAGGTATGGCAACAAAGGTGGCAGAGCGGGCTTCAACAGTGCTGCGTTCCTCCCGTGTACGTGGGGAGGGGGCGTTTCCCTGCATGGAAACAGTGTTCACTTCGGCCGCCATCACCCTATACCCCAGCCTGGCCAAGCGACCAGTTATGTCGCCTGCGTACCGAATAATCTTCCCTGATCCGCTACCTGTCCGCGTCCATTTGATATGATGCGACGCAGCATGGATTGACCGTATCTGCCGGTGCCATCTGCACCGTGCCGACAGACAACACACAGCGACAACCTGGGATAACTGAATGGCCATCAAAAAATCGGAACTGTACTCGTCTCTTTGGGCCTCTTGCGATGCCCTGCGCGGCGGCATGGACGCTTCGCAGTACAAGGACTATGTCCTGTTTATGCTGTTCATCAAATACATCACCGACAAGTATGTGGATTCGGATGACTTCGCCCCGCCGGTCACCATCCCTGATGGCG
>JAXHUI010000069.1:0-8795 GCA_034189745.1 Pseudomonadota bacterium | reverse complement strand
GTTCCCGCAGGATATCCGTCAGCATCTGCTGGGCATCCTCGAACAGGATTTCTTCCCGGTTCTGCTCCATTAGCGCCTGCAGGCAGCTGAGCACCAAAGGCCCACGGGTTGCAGAGAGCAGCTTCCAGGCCGGATGCTGGTGGCGGGCTACAAGGTAGGCGCGGGTTCTCAGGTGGGTTTGTTCGTCCATGGGCAATCGGCAGCATCACCTGGAAAGGGGTGGGCGAGACGGGTAGGGTCCATAATAACGGTGGGACGGTTCCCACTACAACAGAACGGCTGGCCCTGTCGGCGTTGACCGCGACGCGCTCGCCCAGGACCTCCACTCCCAAGCTGGTAGTGGCTTTGGTAGCTCGGGGCCAGGTCGCGCTCCACCCCGGTTGCCAGACCCTAGCCAAAAGGCCTATGTCATTTATGCAACGCAATTGTATAGAATACGGGATTAGCAGCGGTGTTAAGGCCGAAACAAAAAGCGTAGAATCATCGACCGCGCTCGCGCGTGATCTGTCGTTGCTGCGGGTCGATACAAGAAACGGTAATAAACAGGGGGTTTACCGACTGCCGGGTCAGGAAATAGTGCAGCCTGATCACCACAGTACCCTCTCAGAGCCAGGGTGAGATGATAATGCAAGATGGCATAATGGAGCAGATGTGGAAGAACGCCCATCTCTATGGGGGCAACCTTTCATACGTCGAACAGTTATACGAAACGTATTTGATGGACCCGAACGCCGTTCCGCAGGAGTGGCGCGAAGAGTTTGATCGACTCCCCAAGGTTGGTGACAGTATCACTCAGGATGTACCACACTCCACCATTCGGGAACAGTTCCTCCTCCTCTCCAGGAATCAAAAGCGCGCCACGCCGGTCTCCGGCAGCAGTGTCAGCTCCGAACATGAAAAGAAACAGGTTCGCGTACTGCGGATGATCAACGCCTATCGCGTGCGCGGCCATCAGCAGGCCGATATCGATCCGCTCAACCTGATGCAGCGAGAACCTGTTCCCGACCTCGATCCCCGCTTTCACGGGCTGACGGAAGCCGACTTCGACACCCGTTTTCAGCTCGGCTCTCTGTTCTTTGGCCCCGAGGAGAGCACGCTGCGAGAGATCCTGGCTGATCTCAAGAAAACCTATTGCACTACCATCGGCGTCGAGTATATGCACATCGTCGATACTCAGGAAAAACGGTGGATTCAATCGCGCATGGAGCCGGTGCGCAGCCATCCGGTGCTGAGCCACGACGAACGTAAACATATCCTGGAGCGTCTGGTGGCAGCCGAGGGGCTGGAGAAGTACCTCGGTTCACGCTACGCCGGTGCCAAGCGTTTCGGGCTCGAGGGTGGTGAGAGCCTGATTCCCTGCCTCGATGAGTTGGTCCAGCGCGCTGGCCGTGACGGTGCCAAGGAGCTGGTGATCGGCATGGCTCACCGCGGTCGCCTCAACGTGCTGGTCAATCTGTTCGGTAAAAATCCGCAGGATCTGTTTGGCGAGTTTGAAGGCAAGCGGATGATCGAAAGCTCCGGTGATGTGAAGTATCACCAGGGGTTCTCCTCCAACGTGATGACGCCGGGGGGGGAGGTGCATATCGCCATGGCGTTCAACCCGTCCCACCTCGAGATCGTCTCCCCGGTGGTGGAGGGCTCCGTGCGTGCACGCCAGGATCGCCGCCATGACCCGGTGGGTGATACGGTGATTCCCGTCGCCCTGCACGGCGATGCCGCCTTCGCCGGTCAGGGGGTGGTGATGGAAACGTTCCAGTTGTCACAAACCCGAGCCTACAAGACCGGCGGTACCGTTCATATCGTGATCAACAACCAGGTCGGCTTCACCACCTCCAAGAAGGAAGATGCGCGCTCGACCGAATACTGCACCGATGTGGCCAAAATGGTTCAGGCGCCCATCTTCCATGTCAATGGGGATGATCCCGAGGCGGTGCGCTTTGTGACCCAGCTGGCGCTGGACTACCGCAACGAATTCAACAAGGATGTGGTGATCGATCTGGTTTGCTACCGCCGTCGTGGCCACAACGAGGCGGATGAACCCTCTGGCACCCAGCCACTGATGTACAGCAAGATCAAGTCCCACAAGACCACCCGAGAACTGTATGGCGAGCGCCTCGTCGCCGAGGGGGTGATTTCGGCGGAAGAGTCCAAGGCGCTGGATCAGGAGTATCGCCAGGCGCTGGAAAACGGTCAGCATGTGGTCAAATCCCTGGTGTTGCAGCCCAACACGGCGCTGTTCGTCGACTGGCGCCCCTATCTGGGCCATCGCTGGTCATTCGAGTGCGACACCCGGGTGGATGCCAAGCTGCTGAAAGAGCTGGCCAACAAGTGTTGCAGCTTCCCGGAGGGGCTGGTGGTTCAACGCCAGGTGCAGAAGATCTACGAAGACCGCCGCAAAATGGCCGCCGGCGCCATGGAGATCAACTGGGGGTTTGGCGAAACCATGGCCTATGCCACCCTGTTGGCCGAGGGGTATCCGGTCCGCCTTACCGGGCAGGATGTGGGCCGCGGAACCTTCTCCCATCGCCATGCGGTGATACACAATCAGAAGGATGGCGGCACCTACGTTCCCTTGCAGAATCTGGCGGAGGGGCAGCCGGCGTTTGATATCTACGACTCACTCCTCTCCGAGGAGGCGGTGCTGGCCTTCGAATATGGTTATGCCACCACCACGCCCAATGCGCTGGTGATCTGGGAGGCCCAGTTCGGCGATTTCGCCAACGGCGCCCAGGTGGTCATCGATCAGTTCATCACCTCCGGCGAGCAGAAGTGGGGGCGCGTGTGCGGTTTGACCATGCTCTTGCCACACGGTTTCGAGGGGCAGGGGCCCGAACACTCCTCCGCACGCCTGGAGCGTTTTTTGCAGATGTGCGCCGAGGAAAACATTCAGGTGTGTGTGCCGACCACCCCGGCCCAGATCTTCCACCTGCTGCGGCGTCAGGTGGTGCGTCCGCTGCGTAAACCGCTGGTGGTGATGTCACCCAAGTCGCTGCTGCGCCACAAACAGGCGGTCTCCTCTCTCGAGGATCTTTCCGAAGGCAGCTTCCAGCCGGTGATCCCGGAACTGGATCAGCTGGAGGCGAAGCAGGTGAAACGTCTGGTGATGTGCAGTGGCAAGGTCTATTACGATCTTTATAACCGCCGTGCCGAGCTGGGAAGAGACGATATCGCCATCGTTCGCATCGAGCAGCTCTACCCGTTCCCGGAGCAGCATCTGCAGGCGGCCATCGCCGAATTCACCAACCTGGAGTCGGTTGTCTGGTGCCAGGAGGAGCCGATGAATCAGGGCGCCTGGTACTGCAGCCAGCACCACATGCGCAATGTGTTGCAGCAGCACGATCCCAGGCTGCACCTGGTGGGCGTGGGGCGTCCCCATGCGGCGGCGCCGGCGGTAGGCTATATTTCAGTTCACCTCGAACAGCAAGAGCGGCTGGTCAACGAAGCAATCAACGGTTAATGACAGGTTCGCCAGCAAGACCTGAGCAGCACTAATAAAGGAAACAGCATGTCCATCGATATCAAAGCGCCGACTTTCCCTGAATCCGTTGCTGACGGAACAGTTGCAACCTGGCACAAAAAGCCGGGCGAAGCATGTTCAGCCGATGAGCTGATCGTCGACATCGAAACCGACAAGGTCGTTCTTGAGGTGGCCGCACCGACGGATGGTGTGCTCAAGGAGATTCTCAAGGGGGAAGGGGAGATCGTTCAGAGCGAGGAGGTGATCGCACTCTTCGAAGAGGGGGCGGTTGCCACCGCGTCCACCCCGGCGAAGCCAGCGCCCGCCGCCGAATCGGCCGACTCACCCGCGGCGGAGGTGACCACCGATGTCGACAAGATTGGCCCGGCTGCACGCCGGCTGATCGAAGAGAACGGCCTGGATGCGGCCAACATTGCGGGCAGTGGCAAGGGTGGCACCATCACCAAGGAAGACGTACTGAATTTTCTCAAGCAGAACAAGCCTGCGAGCGCCTCCACCACGCCCGCTGCGAGCGCCACCGCTGCCGCCCCGGCACTGAATGTTCCGGCCGGCGAACGGATTGAAAAGCGTGTGCCGATGACGCGCCTGCGCGCCACCATCGCCAAGCGCCTGGTCGAAGCGCAGCAAAACGCGGCCATGCTCACGACCTACAACGAAGTGAACATGAAGCCTGTGATGGAGCTGCGCACGCAGTACAAAGAGCTGTTCCAGAAGGTGCACGGGGGTACCCGTCTGGGCTTCATGTCCTTCTTTGTCAAGGCCGCCACCGAGGCGCTGAAGCGTTTCCCGGCGGTCAACGCCTCCATCGACGGCAACGACATGGTCTATCACGGCTATCAGGATATCGGTGTGGCCGTATCCACCGAGCGTGGCCTGATGGTTCCGGTGCTGCGTGACACCGATGCCATGAGCCTGGCAGAGATCGAAGCCACCATCGCCGACTTTGGCAAACGGGGGCGGGAAGGCAAACTGGGCATGGAGGATATGCAGGGCGGCACCTTCACCATCACCAATGGGGGGATATTCGGTTCGTTGATGTCCACCCCGATCCTCAACCCGCCACAGACCGCGATCCTGGGCATGCACAAGATTCAGGAGCGGCCCATGGCCGTGGATGGTCAGGTGGTCATCCTGCCGATGATGTACCTGGCGCTCTCCTACGACCATCGCATGATCGATGGCAAGGAGGCGGTACAATTTCTGGTCACCATCAAGGAGCTGCTGGAGGATCCGGCGCGCATGTTGCTGGATATCTGATCGAACCTGCAATCGAACCGTGAAAACAGGATTACGCAATGTCAGACAAATTTGATCTCATCATTATCGGTGCTGGCCCCGGCGGCTATGTGGCGGCCATCCGCGCGGCGCAACTGGGGCTGAAAACAGCCTGTGTCGAAAAGTGGGTGGATGACAAGGGAGCGCCGGTTCTCGGTGGTACCTGCCTGAACGTGGGCTGTATCCCCTCCAAGGCCCTGCTGGAAACCACCCACAAGCTGCACGAGGCGCAGCACGGTTTCGCCGCGCAGGGTATCGTGGCGGACAACGTGCGTGTGGACCCCAAACAGATGGTTGCCCGCAAGGATCAGATCGTCAAAAACCTGACCGGCGGCATCGCCGGCCTGTTCAAGGCCAATGGCGTGACCCTGCTGCAGGGCACCGGCAAACTGCTGGCCAATAAGCAGGTCGAGGTGACGGCTCAGGATGGCGGCAGCCGCGTTTACGCCGCCGACAACGTGATTCTGGCCTCCGGTTCCGTGCCGGTCGAGATCCCACCGGCGCCGCTGACCGAAAACCTGATTCTGGATAACGTGGGCGCATTGAATATCACCGAGACCCCCAAGCGTCTGGGGATCATCGGGGCCGGGGTGATCGGTCTGGAGATGGGCTCTATCTGGGCGCGGTGCGGCTCCGAAGTCACCATATTTGAAGCGATGGATGAGTTCCTGGCGGTGGCGGATGTCGATGTCGCCAAGGAGGCCAAAAAACTGCTCAGCAAGCAGGGGCTGGAGATCAAGCTGGGGGCGCGCTGCACCGGTACCGAAATCATCGCCGGCAAGGAGGTGAAGGTCAAATTCAGCGATGCCGGCGGCGAGCAGGAGAAAGTGTTCGACAAGCTGATCGTGGCGGTGGGTCGCCGCCCCCAGACCCAGGGATTGTTGGCCGAAGACAGCGGTGTGAAGCTGGATGAGCGCGGCTTCATCTTCGTGGATGATAGCTGCCGTACCGATGCTCCGGGTGTCTACGCCATCGGTGACTCCGTGCGCGGTCCGATGCTGGCGCACAAAGCCTCTGAAGAGGGGATCATGGTGGTCGATATCATCGCTGGCCACAAGGCCGCGTTGAACTACGACTGCATCCCCAACATCATATACACCTTTCCTGAGCTGGCCTGGGTGGGCAAAACCGAACAGCAGCTCAAGGCGGAGGGGGTCAAGATCAAGGTTGGTAAATTCCCGTTTGCTGCATCTGGCCGGGCGATGGCGGCCAATGCAACCGACGGCTTCGTCAAGATCATCGCCGACGAAGAGACCGACCGCATACTGGGTGTACACATGATCGGTGGCATCGCCTCCGAGCTGATCGCCCAGGGCGTGATAGCGATGGAGTTCTGCGCCAGTGCAGAGGATCTGCAGATGATGGTGTTCGCGCACCCGACCGTCAGCGAAGCGGTACATGAAGCGGCGCTGGCGGTCGACAATCACGCCATCCACATCGCCAATCGTAAAAAGCGATAGCCTGAAGGGTTAATCGGTGTGGGCAGCGATCCTGCTCACGCCGATCTGCACAACGCAAGGTGTACCTCGGCTGACCGCACGCTGGCCCGGGGTACCCGTATAACCGAAAACACAACGGATTAGAGCATGAACCTTCACGAGTACCAGGGTAAACAACTGTTTGCCGAATATGGTCTGCCGGTCTCCAAAGGGATCGCGGTAGATACTCCGGAAGCGGCCGCCGAGGCGGCTGAAAAAATCGGTGGGGACAAATGGGTCGTCAAAGCCCAGGTACACGCCGGTGGCCGTGGCAAGGCGGGGGGGGTCAAGCTGGTCGACTCTCCGGCCGAGGCCAAGGCGTTCGCCGAAAAATGGCTGGGCCAGCGTCTGGTGACCTACCAGACCGATGCCAAGGGGCAGCCGGTGAGCAAAATTCTGGTGGAGACCTGCACCGATATCGCCAATGAGCTCTATCTGGGTGCCGTCGTCGACCG
Source organism: Pseudomonadota bacterium (assembly GCA_034189745.1). GTDB lineage: Bacteria > Pseudomonadota > Gammaproteobacteria > Pseudomonadales > Balneatricaceae > Marinobacterium. The sequence goes on along the minus strand of JAXHUI010000069.1, from coordinate 2,109 downwards.
TTCCAGCCGCCGCATCGTGTTCATGGCGTCCACCGAAGGGGGGGTCGAGATCGAGAAGGTTGCCGAAGAAACACCGGAGAAGATCCTGAAAGCAACCATCGACCCGCTCACCGGCGCCCAGCCCTATCAGGGGCGCGAGCTGGCGTTCCAGCTGGGTTTGCAGGGTGACCAGATCAAGCAGTTCGTCAATATCTTCCTCGGTCTGGCGAAGATGTTCGAAGAGAAAGATCTGGCGCTGCTCGAAATCAACCCGCTGGTCATCACCGACCAGGGCAACCTGCACTGTCTGGATGCCAAGGTTGTGATCGATGGCAACGCGGTTTACCGCCACAAGGATCTGCAGGCGATGCACGATCCCTCCCAGGAGGATGAACGTGAAGCCCGTGCTGCCGAGTGGGATCTGAACTACGTGGCGCTCAACGGTACCATCGGCTGCATGGTCAATGGGGCGGGGCTGGCCATGGGCACCATGGATATCATCTCCCTGCATGGCGGTTTTCCGGCCAACTTCCTCGACGTTGGGGGGGGCGCCACCAAAGAGCGCGTGACCGAGGCGTTCAAGATCATTCTCGAAGACAAGAACGTCAAGGCGGTGCTGGTCAATATCTTCGGCGGTATCGTGCGCTGTGACCTGATCGCCGACGGCATCATCAGTGCAGTCAAAGAAGTGGGCGTCAACGTGCCGGTGGTGGTGCGTCTGGAAGGCAACAACGCTGAGCTGGGTGCGCAGAAACTGGCCGAATCCGGCCTGGACATCATTGCAGCAACCAGCCTGACCGACGCTGCTCAGCAGGCGGTCAAAGCAGCGGAGGGTAAATAATCATGGCCATTTTGATCAACAAAGATACCAAAGTGATCTGCCAGGGCTTCACCGGTGGCCAGGGTACTTTCCACTCTGAGCAAGCGATCGCCTATGGCACCAAAATGGTTGGCGGCGTGACTCCCGGCAAGGGTGGCAGCGAGCACCTGGGGTTGCCGGTGTTCAATACCGTCAAGGAAGCGGTTGCCGCAACCGGTGCCGAGGCGTCTGTCATCTATGTGCCGGCTCCTTTCTGCAAGGACTCGATCCTGGAAGCCGCCAACGGTGGCATCAAACTGATCGTCTGTATCACTGAGCATATTCCGGTGCTGGACATGCTGCAGTGCAAGGTCAAGTGTGATGAGCTGGGCGTGCGCCTGATCGGCCCGAACTGTCCCGGTGTGATCACGCCGGGGCAGTGCAAGATCGGCATCATGCCGGGCCATATCCACCTGCCGGGCAAGGTGGGGATCGTATCCCGTTCCGGTACGCTGACCTATGAAGCGGTCAAGCAGACCACGGATGCCGGCTTCGGCCAGTCCACCTGTGTCGGTATCGGTGGCGATCCCATCCCAGGCTCCAACTTCATCGACATTCTGGAGCTGTTCCAGAACGATCCGCAGACCGAGGCGATCGTCATGATCGGTGAGATCGGCGGCTCCGCCGAGGAGGAAGCCGCGGCCTGGATCAAGGAGCATGTAACCAAACCGGTCGTCTCCTACATCGCCGGCGTGACGGCCCCTCCCGGCAAGCGGATGGGCCATGCCGGTGCGATCATTTCCGGTGGCAAGGGGACCGCGGAGGAGAAATTCGCCGCTCTGCAGGATGCGGGGGTGAAAACGGTGCGCTCCCTGGCCGACATCGGCAAGGCGCTCTCCGAGGTCACCGGTTGGGCGATGAAATAATCCTTCTGGGTTGTGTAAAAAAGGCAGCTTCGGCTGCCTTTTTTGTTTGGTGTACCCGGAAAATCGTTCAGTTGCCCACTGCGGCAGAGGTGAAACAGGCCAAGTTTGTATCCCGCACCCCCGAGAGATGCGCTTATGCGCCTGGCATTGGCGGACCTGTTCAAGGCGCATTGGACAGACCAGGAACACGATGAGTGGATCAACGCGCTGTTGAGGGCAAAGAAACATTCTTCGGAGAGCTTGTTGCGGGCGAGGTAGCTTATGGATCGGCACCTGCGCGATGCAAAAGTGTACGGCTACGCTGGACACGGTTGGCAACAGGAATAGGCCGTAAGCCGCGTGGTTACAAGGTGTTTGGTTAGGGGTGAGATAGGGTGGGAAGGGATACTGGTCGGAGTGGAGGGA
>JAXHUI010000068.1:0-9536 GCA_034189745.1 Pseudomonadota bacterium | reverse complement strand
ACCTCGCGCAACTCTTCCGCCTGTTCGTAAATGTCCACCTCGATGCCGTGGTGGCGCATAGCGATCGCAAAGGTCAGGCCGCCGATGCCGGCACCAACCACGGCGATACGGCGTACATCATTCATTCCTTTTTCGTTCATATTTTGAGGCATAGCAATCGTCTCTTTTTTTTATTGAAGGGGTGCAACTAGCATCATGCCAGGGGCAGCCGCGCACCGAGCTGGCCATAGATGTAACCGCTATGCCACGGCTGGAGCGTGGGGCTTGACCTCACTCCCCTAGCTGAAGAATCGCTGTCAAGTTAGAGAATGTAACTGCATAGGTAAACATTACATCCTGTATAAACACTATCAATTTTATTAATATCACCATCGGTCGTAGCGAGTCTCGGGCCTGAGCCGCTCTGTGCGAACAAGGGTGCCGTACGGCATGTGGCCGTTGCGATTCGATATCACGCGCACGTCCTATCGTGTGACAAACCGAGGAGAAAAAGTAGATGAAACACCACAATAACAACAAGAGATCAACTAGTAGCGGTTCGCTGTTGAAAAAAGCGGCGCCGTGCTTGCTGGCGCTGTGTGGCCAAACGCTCACGCTGACACCCGCTGTGGCTGCCGTCTCCGATGCAGAGGTGGAGGAGCTGAGGGCGATGATCGCCAAGCTGCAGAAAAAGATCGATGAAATCGAGGCGTCGCAGAATGAAGTGGCGCAAACTGTGGCCGCGAACGCCGCTGCGAGTAGCCAAGCGGAGGCCTCGACCAAGTCTGGCAATCTGCTACCGGAGGGGGTAACGCTCTATGGGGCGCTCGATAGCGGCATCGAAAGGGTTACCAATGTGGGCCCCAACGAAAAAACATTGGATCGGGTTCCTTCAACCACCGGGCGGGCCCCCAATATGGTGGGGCTTGATTTTCGCCACAACGTGAATGATTCGATCGCCGCGGTGGGTAAAGCGGAGATGGGGATCTATCTGGATAGCGGCGACTCCGGCCAGGGGGGGCGCATCTTCGGTCGCCAGGCCTATATCGGCCTCGACTCTCCCATCGGCAGTGTTACCTTCGGCCGGCAGTACTCAATGCTCCTCTTTGGCCTGATAGGAGGGGAGGTCTTGGGGCCAAACATCCAGGGGCTCGGTTCGATCGACGCCTATATTCCCAATGCGCGGCATGATAATGCGGTCGTATGGCGTGCCAAGTTCGACCAGCTATCGCTCGGTGCTCACTATTCGTTTGGCCGTGAAACCGCTGACGGATCTGTGCCGGGCTCCGGCACCTGTGGGGGTGAGGATGTGACCGATGTTTCGCGCTGCCGCAGCTGGTCGGCGATGGCCAAGTACAATGATCCCCGCTTTGGCCTGGCCGTGGCGATCGACAATCAATACGGTGGCGACGGCGCACAAGCTGTTTTCTATAATGGCTCAGCTCCGATCCCGATGACCTCGGCCAGCGATGAGGACAGCCGATTTACGGCCAACGGTTATCTACGCCTGGGTGGTTTGAAGCTGGCGGCCGGTTGGCTCCGGCGTGAGGTTTCCACCAAAGTGCGCGATGTCAATCAGGATACGACCTGGTTGCAGGGGGTGTATTCCCTTACGCCGAAGGTGCTGCTCGATGGGGGCATGTTCCATGTTGACAACACCGACAAGGGGACAGACGAAGATCGCAGTGCCAATCTTTACGTTCTCCGTGGCACCTACCGGATCGACACGCAGTTGAGCACCTACCTCTCGTTAGCCTTTATGGATAATGATTCCAACTCAGCGTATGGGGTTTCTGCTGGCGGCGCGGGCGCAGCGCCGGTCGCGGGCAACTCTCAGTTCGGTACGATGTTGGGGGTGCGCTACACCTTCTGAGCGCAAGCATAACGATGCGGCCCCGGCTCGCCTGCACTGGGTGGGCCGGGGGGTATCCCAGAGGGTTGCGGCCCTCTTGGTGACGCCGCGGCCGTGTGTGTCGAGATTGGGGCGCTACTGGGAAAAAAGCTCAAAAATCACATTCCTTAGCCAGATGTTACCGGTGTCCCGATGAAATCGGCGATGCCAAAACAGATTGATCTGAACAGGATCTATCCCCACAGGGTGGGGGCGCATGACCAGGTCGAAGCGCTTTTGGGTTTGCAATGCCAGCTTCTCCGTTACAGTGGCGATGAGATCCGTTTCGCTGACGATGTAGGGAACAGACATGAAGTGGGTAACCCGCAGCTTGGAGATGCGTGACACTCCGTTTTGGATCAGCGTTTTCTCAGCCCGCCCATGGCCCGTACCCCGAGCCTCGATGATGATATGTTTCGCCTGTAAAAATTTTTCCAGGGACAGCTCCAGCGTCGAAAGCGGGTGCGCTTGGCGCATCAGGCAGACGTAGCGCTGCTCAAAAAGACGGCGTTGGTAGAAACCCGCCTCCAGCTGGGGCAACAGCCCGATGGCCAGGTCGACGTTCCCCATCTCCATGTCACTTTTTAAGTCACCCTCGTTTTCAGCGACGGTGCTCAAGGAGACGTTGGGGGCGTGTATGGCAAGGTGGGCCATCAGGCGCGGGAGAAGATACATCTCGCCGAGGTCTGTCATGGAGATGGCGAAGGTTCGATCGCTGGTGGCAGGGTCGAAAAAATCGTCACGGTTGAGTCCCTCCTGAAGGGTCCCAAGGGCACAGCTGACCGGTTGAAAAAGGTTATCGGCAAACGGAGTCGGCCGCATCCCCCTTGCGGTGCGCTCAAATAATTCATCATTCAGCGTCTGCCGCAGCCGCTTCAACGCATTGCTCACAGCCGGTTGGGATAACCCCAGCTGCTCCGCCACGATGCCTGTTTTCCGCTCCCGATACATCAGTTGGAAAACCAGCAACAGGTTCAAATCGATATCCTGAAGGCGAACCATCACATTTCCGATATAAGCATGGTGAATGTGGTTTAGTATGGTCGTTTTATATATGAATATCTAGCCCTGCTCCAGTGCACGGTAACCGTCGTACGGTCAGGCTCCGCCGCCGCTCCCTCTGGTGGCCACGCGAAACTTGAAATCCCGTGCGGGGGTCGCAATGATGGTTGGGGCCGCGTTTAGCGATCACCGACCCGGTGGGCGAGCCCTGGCTCTCCGTTGCCGATTGAGTCCTTCGACATGGCCGGGTAGTATGCAGCGCTCATTAATAGCTACGGCGCACGGCAGTTCGTCACTTCTCTGGCGTGGCGGTTACCATCGCTAGAACGGAATCGACCTGAGAGCTGCTTGCCGTCGCTACCCAGTCGGTGTCCGCGCCGGCAGAGCCGCTGAGTTTGCCAATCCGCTCGGATCGTACATGTCAACTATCGTAAAAAATTACCCACCACTATGTTTACATTCTTCCGCCACGTTGCACTCCCAACGCTCAACCTATCTCCCAGATGATGCCGCCCGTCATGGTCACTGAGCTGGAGCAGCGCTTGCAGCAGGTTCGCCTGGCGGACCGGTTTCGCCTCCAGCGTGAACTCCATCGCCTGCAGCGTGCGGCGCCCGATCCAGATCGCCTGCAGCGGCTGGTCGAGCAATTCGACGCCTCGCAGGCCCGGGTCGAGCGGTTGCGCGCCCTGCCGGCAAAGCCCGAATACCCGGATCTGCCGGTATCCGCCCGGCGGGAGGAGCTGCTCGAGGCGATCGCCAGCCATCAGGTGGTGGTGATCGCCGGCGAGACCGGCTCCGGCAAGACCACGCAGATTCCCAAGCTCTGCCTCGAGCTGGGGCTGGGCTGTCGCGGCCTGATCGGCCACACCCAACCGCGCCGGCTGGCGGCGCGGACCGTTGCCGCGCGTATCGCCGAGGAGCTGAAAACGCCGCTGGGCGAGCGGGTGGGGTATCAGGTGCGGTTCGATGAGCGGGTGAGTGAGAACACCCAGATCAAGCTGATGACCGACGGGATTCTGTTGGCCGAAACCCAGCACGATCGCTTTCTGAATAGATACGAAGTGTTGATTATCGACGAGGCCCACGAGCGCAGTCTCAATATCGATTTTCTGCTGGGTTATATCAAGCGGCTGCTTTTCAAGCGACCTGATCTGAAGCTGATCATCACCTCGGCCACGATCGACGTGGAGCGGTTCTCCAACCATTTTGACCAGGCGCCGATCATCGAGGTGTCGGGGCGAACCTACCCGGTGGAGATCCTCTACCGCCCCCTGCATGAGACGGAGGGGGAGGATGAGAAGGCACTGGATCTGCAGCAGGGGATACTGGCCGCGGTCGATGAGCTGATCGAGATCGATCGCAGCCAGGGCGGCCCCGGCCCCGGGGATATTCTTGTGTTTCTGCCGGGCGAGCGCGAAATTCGTGAAACCGCCGAGCTGCTGCGCAAGGCTTCGTTGCGTGATACCGAAATCATCCCGCTCTACGCGCGGCTGTCACTGGCGGAGCAGAACCGGGTGTTTCATGGCGCCCGCGGCGCCGGGCGGCGCATCGTGCTATCGACCAACGTGGCTGAAACCTCGCTGACGGTGCCGGGGATCCGCTATGTGATCGACCCGGGGCTGGCCCGGATCTCCCGCTACAGTTATCGCTCCAAAGTGCAGCGTCTGCCGATTGAGGCGATCTCCCAGGCCAGTGCCAACCAGCGCGCCGGGCGGTGCGGCCGGGTGGCGCCGGGGGTGTGCATCCGGCTCTACTCCGAGGAGGATTTTCTCGCCCGCCCCGAGTTTACCGATGCCGAGATTCGGCGCACCAATCTGGCGGCGGTCATTTTGCAGATGTTGCAGCTCAAGCTGGGCGATATCCAGGCGTTTCCCTTTGTCGATCCGCCCGACAGCCGGATGGTCAATGATGGCTACAACCTGCTGCAGGAGCTGGGTGCGGTCGATGGCAAACGCAACCTGACCCCCCTGGGGCGGCAGCTGGCGCGGCTGCCGGTGGACCCGCGCATCGCCCGCATGGTGATCGAGGCCGGTCGGCTGAATGCGCTGCGCGAGGTGATCATCGTCGCCAGCGCCCTCAGTGTGCAGGACCCGCGCGAGCGCCCCCACGACAAGCGCCAGGCGGCGGACCAGAAGCACAAGGAGTTCAGTGACGAGGCGTCCGATTTCAACTCCCTGATCAATCTGTGGGATCGCTATCAGGAGCAGCGCGAGACGCTGAGCCAGAGCCAACTGCGTCGCTGGTGTCAGAAAAACTTTCTCTCCTTCGTGCGCCTGCGGGAGTGGCGCGATCTACACCGCCAGCTGCACCTGAGCATCCGCGAACTGGGGCTGAAGGAGAATAGCGAAGCGGCGGATTACAAGGCGGTGCACTGCTCGCTGCTGGCGGGGCTGCTCAGCCAGATCGGCTGCAAGCAGGAGAAGGGGGAGTATCTGGGCGCGCGCAATCGCCGCTTCAGGATCTTTCCCGCCTCGGGGGTGTTCAAACAGGCCCCCAAGTGGGTGATGGCGGCGGAGTTGCTGGAAACCAGCCAGCTGTTTGCCCACCAGGTGGCGCGGATCGAGCCGGAATGGGTGGAGGCCCCGGCGCGTCACCTGGTCAAAAAAACCTGGCTGGAGCCCCACTGGGAGAAAAAACGGGCTCAGGTGGTGGCCACCGAGCAGGTCTCTCTGTTCGGCCTGATCATCGTGCCGGGGCGCAAGGTCAACTATGGCGCCATCGACCCGGTCACCGCCCATGAGATCTTCATCCGCTCGGCGCTGGTGGAGGGCGAGTACCACACTAACGCCCCCTTCTTCCGGCACAATCGGGCGCTGCTGGCCAGCGTCGAGGCGCTGGAGGAGAAATCCCGCCGCCGCGATCTGTTGGTGGATGAAGAGCAGCTCTTCGCCTTCTACGCCCGCCGCCTCGCGGAGCTCGGCGGCACCCATCTGGTCAACGGCAAGGGCTTTGAGCAGTGGCGCAAGCAGATCGAGCGGGAAGATCCGCAAGCGCTGTTCATGCGCGAAGCGGATATCCTGCAGCGGGAGGCCGATCATGTCTCGCTGCAGCAATACCCCGATCAGCTGGAGCTGGAGGGGGCGAAACTGAAACTGAGTTACCGCTTTGAACCGGGGGCCGAGGATGACGGCGTAACGCTGGAGCTGCCGCTGCCACTGCTGCGCATCGCCCCACTGCAGCGTCTGGAGTGGCTGGTGCCGGGGATGCTGGCGGAAAAGGTCACGGCGATCCTCAAGGGGTTGCCCAAATCCCTGCGCAAACATTTCGTGCCGGTGCCCAACCACGTGGAGGCGTTCTGCCAGAGCGTGGCGTTTGCCGAGGGTGATCTCTATGAAGCGCTGGCGCGGCAGCTGCTGCGGATGAGCGGTATCCGCATCGATGCCCAGACCCTGCGTGCGGTCGAGCTGGAGCCGCACCACCGCTTCAACCTGCGCCTGCGGGACGACACGGGGCAGGTCGTGGCTCAGGGGCGTGACTGGGAGGCCCTCAACCAGCGCTTTGGTGACCGGGCGGAGGCGGCGCTGCAGACGGGGCCGTCACAACAGTGGGGCAAAACCGGCCTGACCGGCTGGACCTTTGCCGAGCTGCCCCCCTCACTGCGCCTGCCCCAGGCGGGGGGGATCGAGGTGGAGGTGTGGCCCGCGCTGATCGATCGGCAAGAAAGCGTCGAGCTCAAGGTACTGCCCTCAGCGGAGCTGGCACGACAGGAGAGCCTGTTGGGCGTTAGTCGCCTGCTGTTGTTGTCACTGCCGGCGCAGCAGCTCAAGTCCCTGCGCCGCGATATCCCGCAGCTCAACCAGAGTCTGCTGCTGGCCGGAAAACGGTTCAGCCGCAAACAGCTCGAAGACGAAGTGCTGCTGCTGGCGGCGCGGCGAGCCTCCGGCCTAGACCCTGAGCAGCTGCCCCGCGACGAGGGCCGTTTTGCTACCCTGCGTGAGCGGATGCGGGGCAACATCGCGGAGGAGGTGGCGCGGATTGGTCGGTTTGTTCTACAGTGCCATCAGTCGCTGCACCGCATCAACAAGCAACTGGGCGGACAGGTCAATCTTCAGGCCGTGCCGGTGCTGAACGACATCAAGCAACAGCTGGCGCAGCTGCTGCATCCGCACTACCTCAGCCGTACCGAAGAGGAGTGGCTGCAGCAGTATCCACGCTACCTGCAGGCGATCGAGCTCCGGCTGGAGAAGTATCAGCGCGACCTGCGCCAGCAATGCCTGCTGTCGGAACAGCTGGGCCAGTTCTGGCAGCAGTACAAAAAGAAAGAGCAGGAGTATCAGGCACGCCACGAGCGGCCAGCGGAGCTGATCCGGTTTCGCTGGTTGCTGGAGGAGTATCGGGTCTCCCTGTTTGCCCAGCAGTTGGGGACCAAAGTAACCGTGTCGGACAAGCGCCTCAAGCAGGCCCTGGCCCGGCTTTGAGCGGTGGTGTGACACAGGTCAAACCGCTACCCGAACCCGGTTGGAAAAGAGTTGATGGACTTGCACCACTGCCGCGCCTATGCTGTAATGCGCCCAATTAGGGTGGTTGCGCAGCCGAATGTGAGCTGTTCTCAGCAGAAAATCCTGCAAAGGGGATGCCATGCAACATCGGTCCAATGATGCGATACAAAAGCCAAACGCCGCCAGGTTGTGAGGCTTTTGATTTCATTGGTTTGCAATAATCTGGATTTATAGTATTTTTGCTGATAGCACTGATGGATGGTGCTGAGAAAAACTAGAATTCACTACTAGTATGTTGAATGAAGGGGAAATGTTGATGAAAAAGTCACTGATTGCTTTGGCGGTCGCTGGTGCCATGACTGCTCCGATGGTCGCTCAGGCTGACGCTACTCTGTATGGTTCCTTCCGTGCAGGTCTCGCCTTCCAGGATAACGAAGACGCGGATCTGCGTGATGAGTCTTCGCGCATCGGTATCAAGGGTGATGTCGATCTTGGCCTGGAAAACACCAAGGGTATCTACCACTGGGAGGCTAAAATAGATCTTACCGACAACGGCGGAGATGTTACCGGTAGTGAGAACGGTAACTTCGACTCCCGTCTGGCCTACATGGGTGCCACCGGTAATTGGGGTACCGTGTTGGTCGGTCGTCAGTACCACCCGCACTACAACATGGTTGTTTCACACACCAACATCTTCAACTCCACAGACCGTGAGTTTGGTGAGGCCTACGTTCTGGGTAACCAGTTCCACAAACGTGAAGATAACACCCTGGCCTACGCCTCCCCGATCATGGGTGGTTTCCAGGTAGTTGGTGGTATCGTTGTCGCGTCCAAGGGCAACAGCGATGACTCAGGTACCTACGATGAGGATGTCGACGGTTACAACATCGGCGCTCAGTTCACCGGTGTAGAAGGTCTGCGTGTTTCCCTCTCCTACGGTGATGTCGATACCAACGTAGGCAATTTGGATGTCGAGTCTGAGCTCGTGGGTGCAGGTGTAACCTACACCATCGCCGATTTCACCGTGGCTGCCCGCTATGAAGATCGCGAGGATAAGTTTGGAGGCCAAACTGTTCTGGAAGCTGATGAATGGGAGCTGGCAGCCAAGTACCAGATCGGTGCCACTGCGCTGAAAGCTCGCTACGGTAGCCTGGACGTTCAAAACGAGCTGACAGCTTTCGACGATGAAGGCGATCAGTGGGGCGTCGAGGTTGAACAGAAGCTGGGTAAACGTGGCCGGGTCTACGTCGCCTACACCGACTTCGATACCGAGGGTGCAGAAGCGGCTAGCCAGGTTCACTCTTTCTACAGATCGAGCGACGTGATTACTGCGGAAAACACCGCCGTTATCGGCTACCGTCTGGACTTCTGATATCGGTTGATACCGGTTGATTCAAAAGGCTCCTTCGGGAGCCTTTTTGCGCTCTGGCGCCCGGCCACCTTGGGTTGGCATCCGCATGGGATGATCCATCCCGATCGATCGGGCCGGTGCATAAAGCGCATTTACTCCATCGGTCCGTCAGGATAGAATGGATCTACTGTCACCTCAGTTTTAAGGATCGAGCATGCTGAAATCTGCACTGCGTAGGGGGCTCCTGGTAACCGGTTTGTCACTGGTGGTGAGCGCTGCCCCGGTGGCGATGGCGAGCGAGGTCGACCCCTGGGAGGGGTTCAACCGCCCCATATTCAGGTTCAATGAAGGGCTGGACAAATACGCCCTGAAGCCGCTGGCAAAGGGTTACCGCTACGTTACCCCCGATGTGGCCGAAAGGGGGGTGAGCAATTTCTTCGATAACTTGAGAGATGTGCGCAGCCTGCTCAACAACCTGTTACAGCTCAAGTTTGAAGCCGCGAGCCAGAGCCTTGCTCGCCTGACCTTCAACTCCACCTTTGGCCTGTTTGGTCTGGTGGATGTGGCAACGCCGATGGGGATCGCCCAGAACACCGAAGACTTTGGCCAGACGCTGGGGTACTGGGGGGTGCCGTCCGGGCCCTATCTGGTGCTGCCGCTGTTTGGACCGAGCAACCCGCGGGACGGTATCTCCCTGTTTGCCGATGGCGCGGTGGACCCGGTGTATCAGCTCGATGACGTGGCCAGCCGCAATGCCTTTTACGCGCTGCGTCTGATCGATACCCGTAGCCGTTTGCTGCAGGCGGAACGGATCATCAGTGGCGACAAATACAGCTTTGTCCGCGATGCCTACATGCAGCGCCGGGCCTACCAG
>JAXHUI010000067.1:5349-9644 GCA_034189745.1 Pseudomonadota bacterium | reverse complement strand
ACCAGAACCAGAGCCAGAGCCAGAACCAACAGAGCGGCACGCCGCACCGGCACCCGCCGAGGCGGAACAGCCGCCCCCGGCGGCGGGGGCGGTGGCGCGGCTCGCCCGGTGGCGCGCCCTCACCCCACCCTCCGAGCCGGTTCGGCGCTGGGGCAGACGCGCCCTGCTCTTTGCGCTGGGCTTCGTGGCCGGCTTCTGGCTGGCACTGCTGTTTTATCAGCAGCAGCTGGATGCGATCAGCGCCCAGGCGCTGACACAAATGAAGCAGAACCGCGAACTGCGCGCCGCCGTGGAGGCGCTCGAGCGCGCCAACGCCCGCCAGCGGCAGACCCTGGAACGGCTCCAGCAGGCCGCCGAGCAGCCCATCGCCACGCAACCGAGCGCGCGGGTGGAGTCGGCCAGCGCCCTGCGCGAGGCCAACCGCCCGGCCAACAACCTGACCCTGTTTCAGGATCGACTGCAGGACGGCGGTAGCGGCCCCCAGATGGTGATCATCCCCGCCGGTCGCTTTCGCATGGGCGATCTGCACGGGGTCGGCGATGACAACGAACGCCCGGTGCATCAGGTGATCATCGAGCAAAGCTTCGCCCTGGCCCGCCATGAGGTCACCTTCGACGAGTATGACCGCTTCGCCAGCGCAACCGACCGCCCCCTGCCGGACGATGCGGGCTGGGGGCGGGGCTCCCGCCCGGTGATCAATGTCAGCTGGCAGGACGCCAACGCCTACACCCGCTGGCTGGCCGAACAGACCGGTCAACCCTATCGGCTGCCGACGGAAGCGGAGTGGGAGTACAGTGCCCGCGCCGGCACCGAGTCGATCTACTGGTGGGGCAACCAACCGGCTGCCGGGTACGCCATCTGTGACGGCTGTGATCCTCGCTGGGGGGGGCGACAAACCGCCCCGGTCGGCTCGCTCAAACCCAACCCCTGGGGGCTATACGATATGAGCGGTAACGTGGACGAGTGGGTGCTGGATTGCTACCAACCCGACTACCACAACGCCCCGAGCGATGGCAGCGCCGCCCAGACCCGGGATTGCACCTACCGCGTGATGCGGGGAGGGTCCTGGTTCGATATCCCCCGCGTGGTCCGTCCGGCCAGCCGCTACCGCCACCTCGCCACCAGTTCCCGCAACAGCTGGGGGTTCCGGGTTGCCCTGGATCTTCCAGCCAGCATGCAATGACAGGAGCCCCATGAACATTCGACCCCTCCCCCTCGCCTGCGCCCTGGCCGCGAGCCTGCTGCTGAGCCCGCCGCCGCAGGCCGCCGAGATCAGCATCGGCGCCGACAGCCGAACCCGCCTCGAGCTGACGCTCTACCAGCAGGATCTGGCCCTGGTTCAGGAGCGCCGCAAGACCCCCTCGCTGCCGGCCGACACCCCGATCCTGCTGCCGGCGGTGAGCCCGCAGATGCAGCCAAACTCCCTCCGGCTGCGGGGGGTGGGCGAGATTGTGGAGCAGAACCTGGAGCGGAACCTGCTCAGCCTCGATAGCCTCGTTCAGGCCCAGCTGGGCAAGCGGGTCACCCTGGCCCGCTTCAACCCGGTCAGTGGCGCCGAGAGCCGCACCGAAGTCCGCCTGTTGCAGCTCGAGGGCACCACCGCGCTGGTGGAAAACGCGGCGGGTGAGATCGAATCCCTGCCGCTGCATCAGGGCCAGTGGCGGCTGATCGTCAAGCCCGACAGCCCCAACTACCGGCTGCGGCCACGCCTCTCCTTTCGCACCCTGGGCACCCGCCGGGCGGGCGAGGCTGAAATCAGCTACCTGACCCAGGGGCTCGGCTGGCAGATGGACTACCTGCTGACCCTCGATGGCGGCGGGGAACGACTGGAGCTGGAGGGCGTGGCCAGCCTGGAGAACCGCAGCGGCCTGGCCTGGCCGCAGGCGCGGATCACGCTGCTGGCGGGACGGGTCAACTCGCCCCCGTCGCGCCGCGCCATGGCGGTACCGATGCGCGCCTCCCTGGCCGAGACGAAAAGCGCCGCCGTCGACACCGGCACGGTGCAGGATTATCACCTTTATACGCTGCCGGGGCGATACGACCTGCAGCCGCAGCAACAGAAACAGGTTCCCCTCATTGCGCCCACCGAGCTGCCCGCCCGCATCCGCTATAGCCACGCCCTCCAGGTGAACACCCAGCAGCAGATGCCGCCGCAACTGAGCCAGGCCGTGACCGAATTGCACTTCACCGCCCCGGCCACCTCCGGCTCGCGCCTGCCGCTGCCCGCCGGGCAGGCGCGGGTGTTCCGTCCCGATGCCGACGGCCAGCTGTACTTTGTGGGAGCCGCCCGGATACCCGCCACCGCCGCCGGCGAAGAGGTCGAGGTGGTGTTGGGCGATGCCTTCGATCTGGGCATCGAGCAGGAGCAAACCGGGTTCAAAAAGGTATTTTCAGGCTACGAGGTGGCGTACAAAATCAGTGTGCGCAACCGCTCACGACAGCGCAAACCCCTGCGGCTGAGCGCCCACTTCCCACTGCCGTTCGAGCTCACCTCCACCAGTCTGCCGACCGCCCGGATCAGCGGCACCCGCGCCCAGTGGCAGCTGGAGCTCCCCGGCGAGTCGGAAACCGAGCTGAGGTTCAGCGCGACGATGACGCCGCCGCCCTGAGCGACGCATGGGAGGGCAGCCGCTCCAGCCGCTGCCGCCAACAGCGGGCCCGGGTCGGGTCGATCGCTCCCCCCAGGGCGCCCTCCTCATACACCTCGATCATGCGCCGGATGGCCAAGGGGTGCTGCTGCTCGGCGGCCAGCCGGTAGTAGTGCAGCGCCTGGCCGGGATCGGCCCGGAACTGGTGCTCGAAACCGTGCTCGAACATCCTGCCCATCTGGTACTGCGCCTTGGGATCACCGGCATCGGCCGCCCGTTGCAGGTAGATCCCCCCCTGAACGCGACTGGCCAGATCCTCCCCGCGAAAATGCAACAGATGGCCATACACGGAAAGCGCCCGCCGGCTGCCGTGGTCCGCCGCCACCCGGAACAGCCGCATCACCAGCCGGTGACGCCAGCGGGAGCCCTTGCCCAGGGGCAGATGAAACAGCCGCTCCGCCAGCCAGCCGATGGAAGGTGCCAGGTGTCGCATTATCCACTGCATATATACCCCCAAGGAATTAAAAACACACATCTTTATACTGATATAAAAAAATCATCTCACATTTTAGCGCAGCGGGCGGTACACTGAGCCCTAACTGTGGTTGGCGAACCCGCAACCGTTTGCCGCCCCTGACTCAAAACCTGCCATGGAGTTGAACATCCGATGAACATTTATGAAGACAACGCGCTCACGATCGGCAACACCCCGCTGGTAAGACTCAAGCATCTCTGGCCCGCTGGCAACCTCTACGCCAAAATCGAATCACGCAACCCGGCCGGTTCGGTCAAATGCCGCATCGGCGCCAATATGATCTGGGCGGCGGAGCAGGAGGGGCGGCTGCGCCCCGGTATGACCCTGATCGAGCCGACCAGCGGCAACACCGGCATTGCGCTGGCGTTCGTGGCGGCGGCCAGGGGCTACCGTCTGATCCTGACCATGCCCTCCTCCATGTCGCTGGAACGGCGCAAACTGATGAAAGCGCTGGGGGCCGAGATCGTGCTGACCGAACCGGCCAAGGGGATGAAGGGGGCGATCGAAAAAGCCCAGCAGCTGGTCGACGAGAACCCGGACACCTTCCTGATGTTGCAGCAGTTCGAGAACCCGGCCAACCCGGAGATCCATGAGAAAACCACCGGCCCGGAGATCTGGCGCGACACCGACGGCAAGATCGACATCCTGGTGGCCGGGGTCGGCACCGGCGGCACCCTGACCGGTATCTCCCGTTACATCAAGCGCACCCAGGGCAAACAGATCCTCAGTGTGGCGGTGGAACCGGCTGATTCGCCGGTGATCGCCCAGACACTGGCCGGCGAAGAGGTCAAACCCGCCCCGCACAAGATTCAGGGTATCGGTGCCGGCTTCGTCCCGAAAAACCTGGAGCTGTCGCTGGTCGACAGGGTTGAGCCGGTCGCCAACGATGAGGCGATCACCACCGCCCGTGAATTGATGCAGAAGGAGGGGATTCTGTGCGGCATCTCTTGCGGCGCGGCCCTGGCGGCGGCACTGCGTCTGGCGAAGCTGGAAGCCAATGCCGGCAAACAGATCGTGGTCATTCTACCCGACTCCGGTGAGCGCTATCTCTCCACCGTGCTGTTCGAGGGGATCTTCAGCGAAAACGAAACGGTGCAATGAGCGCGCAGCGGGCTGCGTCATAAACAAAAACTGCCGCTCGAAGCGGCAGTTTATCAGGCCATTTAATGGCC
>JAXHUI010000067.1:0-5249 GCA_034189745.1 Pseudomonadota bacterium | reverse complement strand
TGGCCATCAGTTCATCAGTTCGCGCAGCTGCTGGTGGCTCGGGAAGCTGCTGAGGTCGCGCACGCTGACACGACGGTCACCGCTGCGGGTCACGATGTAGGAGCTCGGCTTGCGCGTGCCCCCCTGGTATACGCCACTGACGACAAAGTTTTCCCCATCCACATCCAGAACGGCGATGGTCCGCTCTTCTGCCTTTACCTGAATATCCATGCTCTTCCTCCTGTTGGAACTTATCTGGATTCTATTTTGTAGTTTTGCTACAACAAGTATAGGCTAACGGGGCAATATAACAACGGTGTGAGCGTTGCTTTGTCGTTTTATGACAACGTGGCGAAGCGGTATTCGGGGGAGTGGTGCCGGCCGCAGGGGGCGGGGGCTGAACGGCGGCCCTCACAGGTAGGCCGCCAGCTCCTCCTTGAGCAGATCCAGCTCATTCTGCGCTTTCTGGCGGGCTTTTTTCTTCAGGGTTTCCACCTCGGCCGACTTTTCGGCAATCAGGGCCGCCGCCGCCGCGGCCTTGTCTTCCGCCTGCTCCACCCGCTCCAGCAGGGGGCGGATCTGCAGCAGGATGGCGCGCCGGCGCCCCTCCTCCGCCCGGGCCAGCGCCTCCTCGCTCATCTCTTTCTCCTGCGTGGCCTTCCGGGGCCGGGTGGTACGGGTATCGGTCAGGGGACGGATGCCGACGGCGTGGCGCACCCGCTCCAGAAACGGTGTGGCATACTCCCGCGCCCGCTGCGCCCCCCGGCGCAACACCGCCTCGACGGCTCCCAGATCATCCATCAGCTCCAGGTAGCGCTGGCGCGGGCCGCGCAGCCGCTCATCCAGGTATTCGAACAGCTCCTGCTTGGCCGCCCCCCAACCGATCCCCTCGATGAAGCGCTGGCGCATGGCGGCCGCTTCCGCCTCGCTCGCGAAGCAGCGGTAGAGGTGCATCAGGGTGTTTTCCGGGTCCTTGGGCTCACCGGGCGCGCGGGTGTCGGTCACGATCTGATTGATCAGGCGGCGCAGCTCGTCGGAGGAGCAGAACAGCGGGATGGTGTTGTTGTAGCTCTTGGACATTTTGCGCCCATCCAGCCCCGGGATCAGCTGGGTCTCCTCGTTCACCTGCGCCCGGGGCAGGGTGAACAGCGGCTCGAACTGGTGGTTGAAGCGGCCGGCGATATCCCGCGCCATCTCGATATGCTGCACCTGATCCTTGCCCACCGGGATGGTATCGGCATTGAACATCAGGATATCGGCCGCCATCAGGATCGGGTAGCTGAACAGCCCCATGGTGACGCCATCATCCAGATCCTCCTTGCCCGCCTCGCGGTTGGCGTCCACCGCGGCCTTGTAGGCGTGGGCCCGGTTCATCAACCCTTTGGAGGTCTGGCAGGTCAAAATCCAGGTCAGCTCGGTGATCTCGGGAATGTCACTTTGCCGGTAGAAGACCGCCTTTTGGGTATCGAGCCCCAGCGCCAGCCAGGTGGCGGCGATTTCGCGGGTGGATTGGGCGACCCGATCCGGCTGCTGGCATTTGATCAGGGCGTGGAGATCGGCCAGAAAAAAGTAGCTGTTGAAGGCGGGGTTTTCACTGGCTGCGATGGCGGGCTCGATGGCGCCCAGATAGTTACCAATATGGGGGGTTCCGGTGGTGGTGATGCCGGTCAGAACGGTCTGTTTGCTCATTGCCTACTCGTCAGTGGATCGATCCGAAAAGCGCCATGATACACAACTTGGCGCCGTGCTGCCGCAGCGAAATGGCGCCACCACAGGGTGATCGGGCTTGCCTTCGGGGGTGGCTCACTCGGCCCTGTCGCACCAAACCTGAGCAAAACGGTAAGGTTTTGACAATCGTGCCGGCGCACGCATAATGGGAGCGGATCGCGGCCCTGGCCGGGATCATCCACTTCGCTCTCATCGTGCAAGGTAGATCCGCCCCATGTTGATCCTGGTTTCGCCCGCCAAAACGCTCGATTTTCAATCCCCCCTGGCAATCACTGAGCCTACCCGGCCCCGCTTCATCGAACACTCACGCCAGCTGATCGAGAGGCTGCGCGAGCTTTCGCTGCAGGAGGTGGCCGAGCTGATGAAACTCAGTGACAAGCTGGCCAGCCTCAACGTGGCACGCTACCAGAGCTGGCAGCCAGAGCATACGCCGGACAACGCCCGCCCCGCCCTGCTGGCGTTCAAAGGCGATGTGTACACCGGCCTGGATGCCGCCAGCTTCAGTGGCGCCGACTTCCGCGTTGCCCAGCAACGGCTGCGTATCCTGTCGGGTCTGTATGGCGTGTTGCGACCACTGGATCTGATACAGCCCTACCGCCTGGAGATGGGCACCCGGCTGAAAACGGCCGCCGGCGCCAATCTGTACCAGTTTTGGGGCGATCGCATCACCGCCGCGCTGAACGCGGAGTTGAACCCGGCGGGGGATGTGGTGATCAATCTGGCCTCGAATGAGTACTTCAAGGCGGTTCAGCCCAGGGCACTGCATGCCCGGCTGATCACCCCGGTGTTCAAGGATTACAAACAGGGTCAGTACAAGATCATCAGCTTCTACGCCAAAAAGGCGCGCGGACTGATGAGCCGGTATATCATCCAGAACCGCCTCGACACCCCCGAGGGGATCGAGGCGTTCGACCTGGAGGGGTATCGGTTCAGCCCGGAACAGAGCCGGGGGGATAGTTGGGTCTTTCTGCGGGATCGACCGCCCGCCCGCTGAGCCGCTGCCTATTTGTTGGCGCTGACCTCGAACGCGCCCACCAGCTGCTGCAGCTTGGCGGCGGTCGCCTTGACCTGGTCGGAGCTGAGCTGCAGCTCGGTCACCGCGCGGTACATGCGGTTGGTGATCTGGGCCACGGCCCGGGCCTGGCCGGCGTGCTCCTGGCTGTGTTGATCGATATGTTTGATCAGATCGAACATCTGCGCCACGCTGTCGTGCAGCTCCCTGTTATCGGAGGTGGACTGCTCCGCCAGTTGCAGGCTGCGGTCCACATCCTCCACCCCCGCCCGCATGAAGGCCACCGCGTCGACACTCTCCTTGCGGCTGCGCTCGATGCGGCTGCCGATCTCGCGCGCGGCGGTTTCGGTGCGCGCCGCCAGCGCCCTGACCTCATCGGCCACCACCGAGAACCCCCGCCCATGCTCGCCCGCCCGGGCCGCTTCGATGGCGGCGTTGAGCGCCAGCAGATTGGTCTGGGCGGTAATGTCGGTGATCAGGGTCACCATCTCGTCGATCTCCATCATGCGCTGATTCAGCGCCTGCACCCGCTGGGCGGAGGTGCCTACGATATCGCGGATCGCCTGGGTGCCGGCGCGCACCGACTCGAACTGCTCCTTGGCTTTGGCAACCACCTCCTCCATGGCGGCCTTCATCACCTCCGCCGTACCGGAAGCCTGGCTGATCGCCTCCAGCTGGGATTCCGCCAGCTCCAGCATGGTGGCAGCGGCGTCATCCACCGACGTGGCGGCCTCCAGCGCGATCCGGTTGCGGGTCTGCATGATCTGGCTGTTTTCATCCACATCGGCGGCGGCGCGGATCACCTGCGCCACAATGCCATCCAGATTGTCCACGAAGCTGTTGATCCAGCGGGCCATGTCGCCGGTTTCGTCGGCCACGATCTGGTCACCACCCAGCCGCTGGCTCAGATTGCCCTGCCCCTCGGCCAGGTTGCGGATCACCTCGGTCATCGCCTCCAGCCGGCGCGACAGGGGGCGGACACCCAACCGCCAGAAGAGCACGACCGAGAGCATCACGAACACAAAGTTGAGCAGCACGCTCGGCAGCGGTGGCAGCTGCAGCCCGTACTGCAGGGCGTAACTGGCGCTGAGCCCCGCCGCCAGCGACCCCAGCAAACTGGACACCATGCGTACAGCGAGCGGGCGGCGGCGGTAGACCTCCTCCAGATCCGCCTCGCACATCATCCCCCACCGGTCCGGCGAGCCCGGCATGGTGAAGGTGACCCCCTTGCCGATCACCGGAATGTGGCGATAGTCGGAGTATCCCGGGTAGGTGACGAACAGGTTCTCCCCCTTGCGGATCGTCTCGCGCACGCCGGGGTGCAGCTGGCCGGTGGCGGGATCGGTGAAGCGGATCTCAAACTCGGTGTGGCGGGCGACCTGCACCACGCCCCAGGCGGTATGGATCCCGCGTTTGAGGTTTTCGCCGTGGCTGAAGGTGTCATCCTCGAAGCGGGAGCGGGACAGCGCGGTTCCCGGCTCGATGCCGGGATCAAAACGGGATTCCACCATGAACAGGTAGTTGTCGCCGGACTCGGGAAAGATATGGCCCGCCTCCCGCTGGATCAGATCACCCAACACATCGTTGGGAACACGGGCATAGAGGGCACCGACCACCTGGTCACCCTGCTTCACCGGCTGGTAGAACATCAAGGTCACCTCATCGTGGAAGCGCGAGGTGGAGGGGCCCAGCTCCCGGGTCACCGGGTCGGGGTAGGGGCCGTGGAGGAAGGGGGCCCGCAACCCCGCGCTCACCGCCTTCGGGTTCAGATCACGGCGACCGCTGCGGCTGGGCGCCGTCGAACAGATGACCCGCCCCTCCCGGTCGATCAGGGCCAGCTCGGAAAAGTCCTGCGCCTGGCGGCACTTGTGCTCCAGCAGCGCCCGATCACACTCGGGAAACGACTCCCCCAGCTGGGCGGCGAGATCGGCCAGACGATCCCAATGGGCCTGGGCCCAGTTGGTCAGCAGCCGAACACGAATGTCGGCGATGCTGGTAAAGGTCTGCTCCAGCACTGGCAGTGTGCGGCGATTGAGCCAACAGCTCCAGCGCATGGCCAGTTTTCCACTGCGCCCGAACCAGGGCAGCCAGTGGCGCTCGGCGGCGGACAGCTGCATCGTACTACTTTTGAGAACGGCCATTTACGACTCTCCAGAAAAACAACAACGGAGTTGCCACAGCAATAAACGCGCCATAAAAAGTGGGCAAAAAAGGGGTGACGAGGCAGCCTTGCGCACCAGAATAGTGCATGGCGTAGAGGGTGGATATGGCGTGCGCCAAAAAGGTGCGCCCAGGGAGGAAACGCCCGCCGCCAGCGTCTCAGACGGTGATTGACGCTCGGCGAGGGTGGGCGTTCATTTTTCCCGCCGGCAACGGCCGGGCTTGCCGCGCCACGGGCCAATGCCCAGACGGATTGCACTTGGCAACCCTGTCGGCGCATCATAACCAATGCCCGGCGGGAATCGAACCATTTCCCCCTCCTACAGTCGTAGCGGGCAGAGATTCATCCGATCCCTTTCAGGCGAGGTGC
>JAXHUI010000066.1:0-10201 GCA_034189745.1 Pseudomonadota bacterium | reverse complement strand
CTTGTCACTCTCATTGGTGGTCAGTATCAACTCGATCGGTGTAACCATCTTCTGCAGGTAGCTGTTCAACTGCTGTTTCAGGTTGCTATCCAACATCTCTCTATCTCCCCGTCGTGTAAAGCCAATAACACCGCCCCTCGAAAAGCATCTCATGCCTCGCAAGTGGCTGCATCACCAATATGGAGGCAGATTAGCGGACTGGCATGATTGTGTGAAATTAATCGTAATTAAATAGATGATAGTAAGCAGCTATCGAAAGGGGGAGGCAACCTCGCCAGGGAGCGGGTCGGTGAAGCCTGCAGGCCATTTGGGCCATTCAGGGGAAGGTGGAAGAGGGCGGCGGCAACGGGGCCGCCGCCCAAAGTGGAGGGTGCAGGGTAGCCGTCAGACGACCAGGTAATCGACACCTTCCGCCATGATGCCGGTCAGATTCAGCTGGTGCTCTTCACTGGCAAAGAAGCCGAGGGCGACCTCTTCCCGTTGCGCGCCGTTACTGAGTAAGTTGCTCCAGTACTCCATGCCGCCCTGGTCATACTCACGTCCGAGCAGGTCGCTATAAAGCGTGGCAATAAATTCGTGGTCATCATCGATCCCGCGGGCGTTGAACTCCTCACTGGCGAGTACCCCGGAGATCATCTCGACATCGCTCATGCCATTTTTCAACTGTGTCAACCAGTAACCGGCTCCAGAGGCTTCGCTTTCACGTCCCAACAGCCCGCGGTAGATACTCTCAACAAACGCGGCTTTGGTCTCGGCGCCGAACACCAAGCGATGGTCGGCGCTGCCTAGCTGGTCGAGGTCGATCAGTGCGGCGCTGCCGGAGATCTCGAATGCGACCGCCAGTTGCGGTTTATGGGTGGCTGACGCGGTGGCGGGAATGAATTTGATCACCTCCGGTGATAGATGGCCCCAGGCCTGCGCATCGATATAACCGATAAATTCCGATTGCGCCGGTTGGCTGATGTTGTAGACCATGATGCCATTGTCGCGCTCCAGTCCAATGAAGGCGTAGCGTTCATCGCCAATGGTTCCAACCGCGATCGCTTCCGGCTCCGAGCCTTTGTTGTCGGAACGTCCCTCGAGCTCACCGGCATCCTGATTGAAAAGCTCCGGGCGAATCTCGGCCAGGATACGTTCAAACTGGTCGCCGCTGTCGAACACCTCGTTCCCTTCGGCATCGTAGAGTGAGAACGAGCGCGAGCCGTAGGCAAACAGCTGATCGTAGTCCCCATCACCATCGACATCACCATCGATGCCGGACACCTGCAGTCGCCCCAGCTGCTCATCGGCCTGGAGTTCAGCCGCGTTGGGGAAGGCGGTGGGGTCCAGTGTCAGGTCTTTGATCCGGACATCTTCGTCGCGCGCGTCGCCTTCGTTGGCCGTGGCAAAGTAGGTAGCCCCGCCAATTTCGACACTCGCGATTGCGTCCGGCATCCGCAGACCGAAAACCGGCCATTGCTGGATGTTGATGGCGCCATCACGGTCGGAGGGGTCCAATCCATTGCCGGTCAGGCTGTGGTTGGTGGTGCCCAGCGGGAGCAGATCGGTAAACGTGGCGCTGGCAAGGTCGAGCACGGCGACGCTGTTGGCTTCCTGCAGCGTGACGTAGGCCTGCTCGCCATTGGGGCTGACAGCGATATATTCCGGTTCAAAGTCCACCGATGGGGCTTTGTCCGGGAACAGGCGTACACCTTGATCGCGCAATGTTTCTTCCGCGCCATCGAAAGACTCAAACCCGGCAAACTGGACGGATGCGTTTTCCGCGCCGGCAGAGAGATCGATGAGGCTGACCCCACCGGCTGGATCGAACTCGGCCGATACCGGCTCGCCCTCGATCGCGACGAGCAGCGTATTACCATCCTCGGTAAAGGTGAGCATATCGGGCAGGACACCACCGGCATCCACGGTGTTGAGCCGTTCGCCCGTGACTGCGGAGAAGAGCGCGATGGTGCCGTTGGCGCCAGCGGCACTGTCGATGGCGACGGCCACGATACCGTTGGCCACCGCCACCGAGGTGACACCGTCATAGCCTTCGATGCCGGTCAAATCGAGGCTGTTCAAGCGCTCGCCGCTGGCGGCGTCGTAGATGTCGATCCGCCCGAGGGCGGCGTTGGTCGAATAGAGCCTGCCATCCGCCAGGGCTACCACCTCCGATGCGGCCTCACCGGCACCTGAATCGAAAGTGGCGGCCAACGTGGCGTGCAGAATCTGGGCATCCAGGGCTTCCTCCAGTGTGCTCCGGGTGGCAGCCAGGACGCTGTCCTCACGGAAGGCCAGATTCTGGATGCGCAGATCTTCACTTATGGGGCTTTCGGCTTCGGCGTAGGGGGCGTCGGCGTATTCTGCCTGCAGATATTCTGCAAACGCATCCTGCTCCGTGCCCGGATCTGCAGCGGTTGCCGTTCCCTCATCGAGCCCGATTTCGCTTAGGTCGATGCGCTCATCGGCGCGGCCGTTTTCGGCCAGGAATTGGGGGAAGGGGTAGCTGTCGCCACCGTCCGCCAGGAAACTGAGCGTTACAACGCGCACCGAGGCGTCGGCATCACCGATCAAGCGGCCATTCTCCACCAGCCGATCCAGCACCGCACCGGACTCATCGGTAATGGCCGCGCTGACAATACGCTCCCCCGCTGGCTGACTCCAATCAAAACTGAAGGTTACCCCAGCCACCTGCGCGAACTGCCCCGGTGTGGCCCCTTGCGCAGATGCCGCAACAGCGTGCTCCAGCGCCTCAACGAGCTGGCCGCGGGTCAGGGTAACGATGGAGAGCGCGTTGTTGAAGCGTAGGGATGACTCGATATCCAGCTGGGAGATTTCCCCCTCGGACTTGCCCGCCGCTTCGTTGGCCTGTGGCGGGCGCAGCTCATACTCACCCTCGGCGCCGACCGCAAAGACGGTTCCGATCGGCTCACGGATGCCGCCGCCGTTTTTGATCGAGACCGCCACGGTGTCATCGACCTGACGGGCGTACCAGAGGTTCGCATCCGCGGTAAGATCGCCAAGGTTGGTCTCTTCCGTGCGCACAAAGGCCCGTTCACCTTGCAGGTAGACATCTGTCTTGCCGTAGGTGATCCCATCCTTGGCGGTGACCAGATCGGCCACGGACCCTACCAGTTCCTGCGCGATCGCCCCCTTGCTGCCCTCGGCGTAGGCCGCGTCCAGGCTACCCCAAAGGGACGCCGCCGTCTCATCGGTCGCGGTGTACACCTTCGACGTGGTGTCGGTAATCGATTCGGTGACGATATGGCCCTGGTCATCAAACTCGACCTGCAACCGGCCCACATAGCGCCAGCCGCCATCGGTGTTGATCAGCACCACATCATTACCAGCGGCGTCTTGCGTCACAATCGGGTAATCCGCGTAGGGTGTTGCGCCGGAGCCGGGGTAGAGTGGCTCCCCCTCGTCCAGCAGCAGCGTATGGGACCCCCCGGCCATGACAATATCCACACCTTCGAGCTGCTCGATCAGCTGCTCCTCCAGCTGAATCTGCTGCAGGTGGCTCATCAGGATCACTTTGTTGATCCCCTGGGCCGCAAAACTGTCGATGTATGCCTGCAGCTGCTCTGCCAGCAACTCTATGTTGTTGCTGTCGGTACCGATCACATTGACGCCGCCGGCGCTGGTGATGCTCTCCAGCATCTGGGTGGTGGCACCCAAAACCCCGATCCGCTCGCCACCGGCTTCAACGATGGTGGCCGGGGCGATCCGCGCATCACCGGACGGGGCGGTCAATGATTCGAGGTCGAGAGCAAAGTCGGTACTTGGCAGGATCTGATCTGTATACAGCCCCGCCAGTGCCCCGTCGGCGGAAAAGTCCAGGTTGGCGCTCAGATAGGGGAACTGGCTGCCGAGCCAGCGCACACTGCCCAGATCTTCTGCGCGAATGTCAGGCCGGAGCAGATCCGCCAGTGCGGTTGTGCCCTGGTCGAACTCGTGGTTGCCCAGGGTGATGGCATCGGTGCCGAGCAGGTTGGCCAGCGTCAGATCGACTCGCCCCGCCCCCTCACGCAGGTCGCTCAGCGTACCGGGTGGCAGCCCCAGCCACTCTTCGTTGGCCTGCTGAATCGCGCTGCGCAGCAGCGAGTCTCCGGCGGCAGCCATGAACGGCCCCGGTAGAATCAGGTCGCCACTGGAGAGAAACAGCGAGTTGGCGGACTGATCTTCGAGGTAATCGACGATGGAAACAAAGGCGGGTGCATTCAGCAGACTCCCCCCGCCGCCCTCCAAATCGGAGGCGTGCAGGATCTGCAAGGTGTAATTGGCCATAAAACCCTCTCACTGGATGTCTGGTTCAAAGGGCAATGGTTCATGAGAAAGATGACAGTTGGGTAATCGGCCTGTGACGGTTTTGGGGCATTAACGGGTCAGGTCTGGTTGCGACGACAACGAGGCCCTTTCATCTATTTCACTAAAACAGCAAATAACGCTTTGACACCCGGTCGATTCGGTGTAGACTGCAATGGCTTGAGAGTAACAACTGTATTTATGCACCATTTCGAAGTCCTGCCTAACCGTAAGTACCTCGTTCTGTTTTCATAAGTCCTTGCATTACCTAAAGCACTACCGAACCGGATCGGCATTTCGCCGGGCGTGTTCAAACCCATATTTCGAACGAGAATACTACTATGTCTACTACTACTGGCACCGTTAAATGGTTCAACGAAACCAAAGGCTTCGGCTTCATCGAGCAGCCGAGTGGCCCGGATGTCTTCGCCCATTTCAGCGCCATCTCCGGTTCAGGCTTCAAAACCCTGACTGAAGGCCAGCAGGTGCAGTTCACGGTTACTCAGGGGCAGAAAGGCCCCCAGGCTGAGAACATCGTCGCGATCTGAATTTTCGATCAGCGCTAAAAAACGGGCCCTAGTGGCCCGTTTTTTTTGTCTAGTGCGCGCCGAGCAGGGCTGTCGCCGCCTGCAACACCGGCGTAATGGGTGCGTCGAGTTTGAGGCTGAGCAGCGGATCGGCGCGGGTTCGGCCCAGAGTCAGTGCCACAATCGGTTTGTTCCACTCCTGGGCGTGGCGGCAGAAACGAAAACCGGAATAGACCATCAGTGAGGAGCCGATCACCAGCAGTCCATCGGCCCGGCGCAGGGCGTGCAGGGCATCCGCCACCCGCGGTTTGGGTACGGAATCGCCGAAAAACACCACATCCGGTTTCAGGATGCCGCCACAGGCGGGGCAGTCGGGAACGTGAAAGGTGCTGAAATCCACCTCCAGATCCGCATCTCCGTCCGGTGCGGTCGCGGCGGGCAGAGAGGAGAACGTCGGGTTCGATGCGGCGCAGCGCTGGTGCATCTGCTCCCGGCTGCAACTGAATTCACAGCGGATACAGATCACGTGATCGGCGCGACCGTGCAGGTCGATCACCCGTTTGCTGCCGGCCCGCTGGTGCAGTCCGTCCACATTTTGCGTCACCAGCAGCTCCAGATTGCCGCGCTGTTCCAGCCACGCCAGTGCCGCGTGCGCTCGGTTGGGGTCGGCATCGCGTAGCCGCGGCCAACCGGCCAGACTGCGGCCCCAATAACGCTTGCGGGTATCCTGGCAGCGGAGGAACTGGGGGTGCTGTACCGGCTGTTTGCGCTTCCATTCACCCTTGCCGTCGCGGTAGTCGGGGATACCGGAATCGGTGCTGATTCCGGCACCGGTCAGCACCAGCAGGCGCGGGTGGCTTAGGATGAATTCGCTCAGAGCGAGAGATGGATCGATGGGTGGCATGTTCAGCTCCGGTTGGTATCAACGGTTGCTGTCAGAGCGTCGTGGCCGGCGCTATGTTGATATTAGTCACTATATGGCGTTTTCGTCCGCGGGATTGGGTACATGGGTAATGAGTGGCTATCCAGCGGGGCTGATGGCTTCCGTCAGGGCGCTGGCGAGAGGGCCCTCGCCCCCTCGAGCCTCCCGTCGAGCCGGTGGCGCTGCCCATCCCAACGCGGCGTGGGTTCGAACAGCAGGTGCTCATACCGCTCCAGCTGCGGGAGATGGGCGACCCGATCCACAGCACGCTGCAGCGCCGCCCAGCTTGTCGCCGGCGCTCTCAACGCGGTGGGCCCTGATCCCCCCGTGATCGGCATCATTGACCCGCCCGGTGGTCGCCCGAGCGGGCGGCCGCGCCGAATCCGAAACGATGCAGCACGGCCGCGATCAGCATCACCACCGCTGCCGACAAAGCAAAGGACACGAAGAAACCACCCAATTCCAGGACGACGCCGAACGAAAGCGGCGCCAGGAATTGAATCGCCCGGTTGGCCATCAAGCGCATGCCCAGAGCTCCGGCCCGCTGCACCTTGTCGACGCTTTCTGCCAACACCACCATCGACAAAGGCTGGCACAGCCCGGTGCCAAGTCCCACCAAGAGCGACAACAGCCCGATCGCGGGTGCCTGCTTGGCCAACCCCAGGCCACCCAGGCCCAGCGATAGGACGGCGAGGGAAAGATAGGTCGCATTTTCCCGCCCCCCCACCAGGGCAATGAATTTCGGGATGAACGGCCGCGCCAGCATGGACACGGCGGCCCGCAGGCTCACCAACAGGCCGATCATGGCGGCACTCATTTCGAGGCTGTCGAGATACACCGGCAGGTAATTGCCATAAACACCCAACACGAACATGCCGGCGATGGTGATCCAGATCGATATTTGCACACCGGAATTGGCCCGCATCAGCCGCGCCTGCGCCCGGAATCCGATTTGCGAGCGCGCCACCCGCTGGCCCCGATCGGCCTCACCCGTCAAAAACAAGCCAAAGAGCGCGCCCGTCAAGGCGATGGCCGCCATCAACAAAAACAGATAGCCCACCCCGCCGGCCAGCTCGATCCAGCCGCCAGCCAACAGCGGCCCAACCACCTGGCCGCCCGATACCCAGGTGGAATACCATCCGAAATAGCCCTCCAGCCGCGTTCCGGTGGCCAGTGACGAAATCACGGTTTGCGCCGAAAGCGCCATCTGCAGCTGAGCCAATCCCACCAGCAGCTGCCCTAAAACCAGACCATAAAAGCCCGGCAACAGCTGCATCAAAACCAGCCCCACCCCCATAACCAGGGCGCCTCCCACCAGCGTGCGCCGGCCGCCATGCCGTGTTACCACCCCGCCCAAGGGGATGGCCAACAGAAACGGCAGCAGGTACTGGCAACTGAGCACCACACCCAAGCCAAGGTGAGACGCCCCCAAGGCCAGGGCATGGACTGGAATCGTCACCTGCAACATCGAGTAGACGACGAAGCAGAAGGTGAGCGCGACACAGACAGCCGCGAAATTGCGTTTGCTCTCATCGACAAACAAGCGCGTCCTCTCCAGCAACAAGAATGACCCGATCGCCCCAGATGCACTTGACTCCAAACCACCCAGGCGCCACATTCATGGCAAGAGGATAAACCCAAGACACCGGGGCCCGAAACGGGCCAGTACGGCCTGGGCGGCCCGGGCCTTTGAGGAGCATGATGTCAAAATACCCTGAGTATTCCCTACTCGAGCTGGCTTCGGTCCGCGAAGGCGACTCTGTCAGCACCACCTTGGCAAACAGCGTCGCCTACGCCCAACACGCCGAACGGCTCGGATTCAAACGGTTCTGGCTGGCCGAACATCACAATATCGAAGGCATCACCAGTTCCGCCACCGCCGTACTCGTCGGCCACTTCGCGGGCAAGACCCACCGCATCCGGGTAGGCTCCGGCGGGGTGATGCTGCCCAACCACCCGCCGCTGGTGATTGCCGAACAGTTCGGTACCCTCGAGTGCCTCTACCCGGGGCGAATCGATCTGGGGCTTGGGCGTGCGCCCGGAACCGATCCGGTCACCTCCCGGGCACTGCGCCGGGATGGCCTGGGTGTGGAGCAATTCCCGGACGACGTTGCCCAGCTGCAAACCCTGCTCGGGCCGTTACAGCCGGGGCAACCGGTCAAGGCGATTCCCGGCGCCGGCACCAACGTCCCGATCTGGCTACTGGGCTCCAGCCTCTACAGTGCCCAGCTGGCGGCCATGCGCGGCTTGCCCTATGCCTTTGCCGGCCATTTTGCCCCGCGGCATTACCGGCAGGCCCTGAGAGTCTACCGGGACACTTTCCAGCCTTCAGAGCAACTTGCCGAACCCTACGCCATGCTGGCGGTGCCAGCTGTTGCGGCCGATTCCCTGGAAGAAGCCCGGTATCTGGCCACCACCAGCTATCAGCGCATCCTGGCGCTCTTTCGCGGCCAGCCACTATGGTTGAAACCACCGGTGAAGACCATGGCGGGCTTGTGGAGCGCCGGTGAAGAAGCCAGTGTACGGGAATTCCTCAGCCTGCAATTGCTCGGAGACGCCGCCGGCATACGGCAACAGATCGAGCAACTGCGGGCGACGGTGGCGGTGGACGAGCTGATGTTCACCGTGGATATCTACGATCCGGCAAAACGCCGCCACGCCCTCGATATCCTGGCGGCGACCCGAGAACAGAACCCGGCCGCCGCAGGTTCGAACAGCTGAAAACGCAGCCGTTGCGTGCCGGCACCGGCCGGTCACCGGCCGCTCATCGGTTCAGTGCCTGTAGCTGAGGGGCGGCGTAGCGCTCGCCAGCGGCGGCGCCGGGCGGCAGGATGCGATCGATCCGGGCGCAATCCTCGGGCGTCACCTGCACCGCCAAGGCCCCCAGGTTCTCCTCCAGCCGGGCCCGTTTTTTCGTTCCCGGAATCGGCACTATCTCCTCGCCCTGGGCCAGCAGCCATGCCAGTGCCAGCTGCGCCGGCGTGCAGCCTTTCTCCTGCGCCATCTGCTCGATCTCGGCAACCAGATCGAGATTCTTCTGGAAGTTCTCCCCTTGAAAGCGCGGTGAGTGCCGGCGGTAATCGTCCTCGGCCAGATCTTCGATACGGCGGATCTGCCCGGTGAGAAAACCGCGCCCAAGGGGGCTGTAAGCCACATAACCGATGCCCAGTTCACGCACCGTCGGCAGAATCGCCTCTTCCGGGTCGCGGCTCCAGAGTGAGTATTCGGTCTGCAACGCCGTGATCGGGTGGACGGCATGGGCGCGGCGAATGGTGTCCGGCGCCGCCTCCGACAGGCCCAGGTAGCGGACTTTGCCGGCCTGGACGAGATCGGCCATGGCGCCCACCGTTTCTTCGATGGGGGTGTTCGGGTCCACCCGGTGCTGATAGTAAAGGTCGATGTGGTCGACCCCCAGGCGTTTGAGCGAGGCATCGCAGGCCTGGCGCACATAGTCGGCGTCGCCACGAATACCGAGAAACTCGCCATTGCGACCGCGGACGTTGCCGAACTTGGTCGCCAGCACCACCCGGTCGCGACGGTCGGCGATCGCCTTACCCACCAGAATTTCGTTGGTAAAGGGGCCGTACATGTCGGCGGTGTCCAATAGGGTGACACCAAGCTCGAGGGCGCGATGGATGGTGGCGATCGCCTCCGCCTCATCGCGCCCGCTATAAAATTCCGACATACCCATACAGCCAAGGCCAAGGGCCGAGACCTCCAACCCCTGTGAACCCAATTTGCGCATCTGCATCGTCATCCTGTGCTCCTGAAATCGGTTGCTCGGTCTCAGAGTCAAGGTGACCGGCCTCTCTTTGTCAAGAGATCCGCCGCTTGTCAACTCCTGCAATGCGGGAGTTGACGGTTAAGAACCCCGATGCAACAGACATTTTCTCGCCATATCCGCTAAGAATATGCGAGATTCATCTCGCGACCCCATCCATCCAAATATGCCGCGACCTGAAAATAATCGCGATCTGAAGGTAATCGCGATCTGAAGATCGCTCCTACGTCGTCCAATCCGCCCCCCGTGCGAGTTCAAGACCGATCTGGACCTCGAACGCCTGCCCTCGGGCAAGTTCGACACCAACGATCTGACGGTGGCCTTTGCGGTGCTGGCTTACAACATCCTGCGCTGGATGACACCGATTCTTGAACCGTGTTGCCGGATTCGGCGCAGGCGCCTGCGTCGGGGGATAGGGTCACGGATTCAGGATCTAGAACCAAGATTGCTGGTTGTTTAGCACATAACGCTGAGGTAACCGGCGCCGTAGCGCAAGCGAAGGGAACCAAAAGCCGCCACGCTTTTGGCGTCCGGTTGACCGCCTTGTTAATGGCCGTTCACCACCCTGGTTGAGCCTGACACCCAAGGACGCATGCCCTCTCCCGGACAGCTTGCACCAACTCGACGGATGGCGAAAGGAACCAGAACGCAAAAGCCTCCGGCCCGATGACCGTTTGAGACGGACGG
>JAXHUI010000065.1:0-10239 GCA_034189745.1 Pseudomonadota bacterium | reverse complement strand
AACCTGCCCCCCACCCCCCGGCCCGGGCGGGTGGCTCCAGAGGGCAGGCAGGGGCGCCGGAGCAGCCCCCCGCCACAGCCCCAGCGCCACGGCCCGCGCCCGCGGGGGGCGGCGCTGAAGCCGGCGCGCGAGCACAGGTTTATCCGGCCCAGCTGCAGCCAGCGCCCCCCTCGGGGGGCGGCCCCGGCTCCGCCACGCTCCCGGCTCAGCCCGCTCCTCAGCCACCGGGCCAGACGCCGCCACCGACTCAGCCCGCCCCCCAGCCACCAGGGCAGACGCAGCCACCGACTCAGCCCGCCCCTCAGCCATCAGGGCAAACGCAGCCACCGGCTCAGTCCACGGCCCAGCCACCGGGGCAGACGCAGCCGCCAGCTCAGCCCCCCCAGCAGGCTCCATCCTCAGCCGCCGCGAGCGCCCCGGCAGCGTCGAATCAGCCACCCGCCCCGGCTCAGCCACCGGCGGCCACCGGCGCCGCCGGAGCGGCATCCACCTCAGCGCCGACGGCTCAGCCGCTCGTACCCAATCCCGCCGCTGACCCCCAGCCTCGCGCCGCCCCGGCTCGCAGCGGCGCCCCGCCGGGCACCCCCTCTGCCGACCCGGGAGCACCGGCGGGCCGGGCCGGCCTCAGCCACACCGGCCAGACCCTGCTGCAGACCCTTGGCCCGCAGACCCCGGCGCAGGCGCAACGCCATCTGATCCAGCTCACTCTCAACCAGCAGACGCTCGCCCTGATCAGCCCCAAACCGCTGCTCACCGGGCAGCAGGTGATCCTGACGCGGGTGGGCGAACAGCAGGTCAACCTGCAGCCGCTCGCCCCCCCCTCCACCCCGGCGCAGGAGGCCCGGGCCCAACAACCGATGCAGCAGGCGCTGCGCGAGTCCCTGCCGCGCCAGATCCCCTTCGGCGATGCCCTGAACCAGTTGGTTCAGCTGAGCCGCAGCCCGGCCGCTCGCGGTCAGGGGGCGATCGGCCAACTGGTGCAGTCGATGTTGAGTCTGTTCTCGGTCAGCCCCGGCAGCAGCGATGCCGAACAGGCGATCCAGCGCAACCTGCACCAGGGCGGCCTGCTGACCGAATCCAGACTGGCCCAGGGAGGCGGCAGCGAACGGGGCGCACCGCCCGATCTAAAACAGCAGTTGGGCCAGCTGTTGAAGGCGGCGGAGCAACTGCCGCCGGACGCCCGCCAGCAGATGCGGCGACTGGTGGAGGGGCTGCAGGCGCGCACCACCACCCAGCAGATCAGCAGCCTGCAGGCTTGGCAGGAGCAGCCGGATGGCACCCAGGAGCGGGTCTACCGCCTCGATCTGCCGATCCGCCTGGCGGATCGGTACGACAACGCGGAGCTGACCATCACCCAGCAGCGCCGGCGCGGCAGCCGCGGTGAAACGGAGACGCTTTGGGGGGTCGCGCTCCATTTTGATCTGGCCCGGTACGGCAGCGTCGATGCTCGCCTGAGTCTGAGTGAGGGGTGGCGGTTGCAGGTGCAGCTGTGGGCGGAACAGGCGGCGACATTGCGCCAGATCGAGCGCCGGCTGGATCAGTTCAGCGCGGGGTTGCATCAACAGGGGTTTCTGGTGGAGACGCTGCAGGCGCGGCAGGGACGCCCAAGCCAGCCGGAGCTGACCGATCTTCACCGGCGTCTCGTGGACCTGCACACATGAGCGAGCATGATCCAAAGCGCAGCGCCGTGGCGCTCCGCTACGAGCAGGAGAAAGGGACGGCGCCGAAGGTAGTGGCCAAGGGCCGGGGGCTGATCGCGGAGCAGATCGTGGCCCTGGCCCGGGAGCATGATATCCATATCCACGAAAGCCCGGAGCTGATCGAGGTACTGATTCGGCTGGAGCTGGGCGAGGAGATCCCGGAGGCGCTCTATCGTGCCATCGCGGAGGTGATCGCCTTCGCCTACGCCCTCAAGCCGTCGGACGAGGGCTAACGCGCCACACCCGAAAACCATCAGCCAGCTGAGCTTAGGCAAAAAATTCGAGAATGAATAAAAACCCTCATGGCTTACTGATCCCTCTCACCACACAGCCTGAGCAAGCCAAAGGGGGACACTTCTGCATGGCTCAAAAGAGGACATTTCTGTTTTGGGTTGACACACCGGGCTACCGGGGTCGCTGAAATGAGTCTAAGATGGTGGCGTGTACAGGGTTAGAAATAGAGGATGTAAGCGTGGAGCAAGGCAACGTATGGATCATCACGCTGATCGCCCTGGCGATCGGCGCCTTCATCGGTTTTCTCATTGGGCGAGTTCGCGGCTCCTCCAGCCGGGAGCAGGAACTGCAGGATCAACTGCGTGATGTTCACGGCGAGCTGGAACAGTACCGCACCAAGGTGGCGCGCCATTTTGAAGAGACCGCAGAGCTGATCAGGGGCCTGAACGATCAGTATCGTAGGGTGTACCAACACCTTGCCCACGGCGCCGAATCACTCAGTCCTGAGGTGTCGCCGTCAATCGTGTCGCAACCGGGGATGACGCCTGAATTGGAGCTTGGAGCCATATCCAACGATCGCTCTGCTAAATCCGGTAAGGAAGAGCAGTCACCGCAGCCACCGCGTGATTACGCGCCGAAACGGTCTGGCGAGCCGGGGGCGCTGTCGGAGCACTCGGGCCTTGGCCGGGCGAAAGTGGATAAGCCTACGGGAAGATCTGTCGAGGATGAACCCACCCCCCAGGCGGAAGCTGATGCGGAGGGTTCCGACAGCCGGCCATCGGAGCAGGAAACGAAAGGCTGAGCGCTCGCCTACCCTGCCCTGAGCACATTGGGCTTACACCGGGTTGTCGATATCGACAAAGCGGTGCTCCAATCCGAACCGATCGGCCAAGTGTTCCCCCAACGCCTTCACGCCGTACCGTTCGGTCGCGTGGTGGCCGGCACCGAGGTAGTGAATCCCCGCTTCGCGGGCGATATGCACCACCGGTTCCGAAATCTCCCCGCTGAGGTAGGCGTCAACCCCCAGCGCCAGCGCCTGCTCGATCATCCGTTCAGCGGAGCCGGTACACCAGGCGATGGTTTGAATATCATGCTCACCGCCGCTGATCACCTGCGGTTTACGCTGAAGGCGCTGACTGATCCGCTCCTCCAGCTGCGACAGAGAAAGACCTGGTTGTAACCGACCTGTATTACCTACCGCTGGCACAGCGTCCGGCACCAGGGGGCCTTCCACCGTAAATTCCAACAGTTCCGCTAGCTTGGCGTTGTTACCCAGCGTCGGGTGTGCATCCAGCGGCAGATGATAAGCCAGCAGATTGATATCGTGCCGCAGCAGGGTCTTCAGCCGTCGCCGCTTGATCCCCGTCACCGCGGCGGGCTCTCCCCGCCAGAAGTAGCCGTGGTGTACCAGCACCAGGTCCGCCTGCCACTCGACGGCGACATCCAGCAGTGCCTGGCAGGCGGTAACACCACTGAGTATCCGCTCCACCCGGGAGCGCCCCTCCACCTGCAGGCCGTTGGGGCAGTAATCATGGAAACCACCACTCCCAAGCAGCTGATCACAATACTCGACCAGCACGGTGACACTCGTCGCCATCGATTCCTCCATCAATTTTCAAAACGGGCCTGGGGCCCGTATAATCGATCCAATCCGACATGATTCACAGGTGCAAGCAAGCATGATACGCAGAGTATCCTACCTCATCTGGCCCGTGGTGACCGGCATCCTGGCCGCCCTGCTGATATTGCGGCTCTACCCCCAGTTGATCGCCCCTCCCGTCACCACCGTCGAGCTGCATGAGGCGACCGCTTTCGAGCAGATGCCGGTACGCAGCGGCGTGGTTTCCTATGCTGACGCGGTCGACAAGGCGGCACCCGCCGTAGTCAACATCTACACCCGCAAGCTGGTGCGACAGCCGGTCAATCCGCTGTTGGCGGACCCGTTCTTTCGCGATTTTTTCAATGCCGATCGCCTGCCGCAGCGGGAACGGATAGAGTCCAGCCTGGGCTCCGGGGTCATTCTCAATGAACAGGGCTATGTGATCACCAACAACCACGTCGTCAATGGAGCCGACGCCATCGTGGTTGCGCTGCGTGATGGCCGCGAGGCGCAGGCCACCGTGGTTGGCCTCGACCCGGAAACCGACCTCGCCCTCCTCAAGATCGCGCTCTCCGACCTGCCCAGCATCACGCTGGCGGCCAGCGACGAGCTGCGCATCGGTGATGTGGTGCTGGCGATCGGCAACCCTTTCGGCGTCGGCCAGACCGTCACCATGGGGATCATCAGCGCCACCGGCCGCAATCAGCTGGGGCTGAGCACCTTTGAGGATTTCATCCAGACCGATGCCGCGATCAACCCCGGCAACTCCGGCGGCGCGCTGGTCGATACCCAAGGCAATCTGGTTGGTATCAACACCGCCATCTTTTCCAAATCCGGCGGCTCACAGGGGATCGGCTTTGCCATCCCCTCATCGCTGGCAAAACAGGTGATGCAGGATCTGATCAGCCACGGCCGGGTGATCCGTGGCTGGCTGGGGGTCGAGATTCAGGAGCTGACGCCGCGGCTGGCCGAGTCCTTCGGGGTTGGCGACCGCCCCGGCCTGATCGTGGCCGGTATCTTCCGTAACGGCCCGGCCCACCGGGCGGGACTCCAGCCCGGTGATATTCTGCTGCGGATCGAGGGGGAGCCGGTCACCACCAGCCGCGCCACCATGAACCGGATCGCACGCTTCAAACCCGGGCGGAAAATTACCCTCGCCCTCCTGCGCGATGGCCGTGAGATGAGCATCAAGGTCACCATCGGCGAACGCCCGCCCTCCAGCCGCGGCTGAGCACCGCCTGGCCCGCGGCGTGAATCCGCCCCGGTTCAGCGCTTGATCCGATACTCGGCCGAGCGGGCGTGGGCGGTGAGACCCTCGCCGCGAGCCAGCACCGAGGCCACCTCTCCCATCCTCGAGGCCCCCTCGGGGGAGAACATAATCAGCGATGAGCGCTTCTGGAAGTCATACACCCCCAGCGGGGAGGAGAAACGCGCCGTACCGGAGGTCGGCAGGACATGGTTGGGGCCGGCGCAGTAGTCGCCCAGCGCCTCGGCCGTGTAACGCCCCATGAAGATGGCACCGGCGTGGCGAATCCGTGGCAACAGTGCGAGCGGGTTTTCCACCGATAGTTCGAGGTGCTCCGGCGCGATGCGATTGCTCAGTTCCGCCGCCTGCTCCAGATCGGCGACTTCGATCAGCGCAGCACGATTCTGCAACGAAATTTCAATGAGTTCACGCCGCTCCATGGTCGGCAGCAGGGTATTGATGCTGGCCTCGACCTGATCCAGGTAGCCGCCATCGGGGCAGAGCAGAATCGATTGTGCATGCTCATCATGCTCGGCCTGGGAAAACAGATCCATCGCCACCCAATTCGGATCGGTCTTGCCATCACACACCACCAGAATTTCCGAGGGGCCCGCGATCATATCGATGCCGACGGTGCCGAAAACGGCACGCTTGGCCGTGGCCACAAAGATGTTGCCCGGCCCTACGATCTTGTCCACCCGCGGCACCGTTTCGGTGCCGTAGGCCAGTGCCGCCACCGCCTGCGCCCCCCCCAGGGTGAACACCCGGTCTACCCCCGCCAGCGCCGCCGCGGCCAGTACCAGCTCATTGAGTACCCCATCAGGCGTGGGCACCACCATGATGATCTCCCCCACCCCCGCCACATGGGCCGGCAGTGCGTTCATCAGCACCGAGGAGGGGTAGGCCGCCTTGCCACCGGGCACATAGATGCCGACGCGATCGAGGGGCGTGATCTGCTGACCGAGCAGGGTGCCGTCGGCTTCCGTATACTGCCAGGATTCCCCCTTCTGCCGCTCATGGTACCCACGCACCCGTTCCGCCGCCGTCTCCAGCGCCGCCCGCTGCTCGGCCGGCAGGTTGGCCAGCGCCTGCTGCAGCCGCGCCTGCCCCAGCTCCAGCTCCCGCATCGAGCTGGCGCGGGTGCGATCGAAGCGGTTGCTGTACTCCACCAGTGCGGCATCGCCCTCGCGCCGCACCCGGGCGATCACCTCATCGACGATCGCGTTGATCTTCTCATCCGACACGCGCTCCCACGCCAACAGTCGGCTCAACTGTTGTTCGAAGTCGGCCTGGGAGGCGTCCAGCCGTTGCATGGAAATACTCATGCTTTCTCCTCACGGCGGGCCGCGACCGCCTGCTGCAGCTGATCCAGAATCGGCTGGATCAGGGCGTGTTTCATTTTCATCGCTGGTTGGCCGACCACCAGACGGGAGCTGATCTGCGCGATCTGCTGCATCGGCTCCAGTCCGTTGGCGCGCAGGGTGTTGCCGGTATCGACGATATCCACGATTCGATCGGCCAGCCCCAGGATCGGTGCCAGCTCCATCGCACCGTAGAGCTTGATGAGGTCGACCTGCTGCCCCTGGCGGGCAAAATACTCCCGGGTCAGGTTGACGAACTTGGTTGCCACTTTCAGCCGCCCCTCGATGGCGGGCGCGTCCTTGAGGCCGGCCACCATCAATCGGCACTTGGCGATCTCCAGATCCAATGGCTCATACAGCCCCTCGCCACCGTGCTCCATCAGCACATCCTTGCCCGCCACCCCCATATCGGCACCGCCATACTCCACATAGGTGGGCACATCGGTGGCGCGGATGACCACCAGCTTGATATGGGCCTGGTTGGTGTCGAAAATCAGCTTGCGGCTGCTGAAGATCTCCTCGGCGGGTACGATGTCGGCCGCCGCCAGCAAGGGTAGTGTCTCTTCCAGGATGCGCCCTTTGGAGAGGGCGATGGTCAGCTGTTGTTTCATGGGCCCCTTCGCTCACTCAGCCTGGCACACGGCGAATATGTGCGCCCAAAAGCTGCAGTTTCTCTTCGATACATTCATAACCGCGGTCGATGTGATAGATGCGATCGATCTCGGTTTCCCCCTCCGCCACCAGGGCGGCGACCACCAGGCTGGCCGACGCGCGCAGATCGGTCGCCATCACCGGTGCGCCCTGTAGCTTCTCGACCCCTTCAATGATGGCCGTATTGCCTTCTATGGAAATATTCGCGCCCATGCGGATCATCTCCTGCATGTGCATGAAACGGTTTTCAAATATAGTTTCGCGAATCTTGCCCACACCGAAGGCAACCGTATCCATTGCGGCGAACTGGGCCTGCATATCGGTGGGGAACGCCGGATAGGGAGCGGTGGTGATGCTGACCGCTTTGGGCCGCTGGCCGTGCATGTCGAGGCTGATCCAGTTGTCGCCGCAGGCGATCTCGGCACCGGCCTCTTTCAGCTTCAGTAACACGGCATCGAGGGTGTCGGGGCGGGTGTACTTGCACTTGACCTTGCCGCCGGTGGCGGCGGCGGCCACCAAAAAGGTGCCGGTTTCGATCCGATCCGGCAACACCGAGTAGCGGCACCCCTTGAGCGAGGCCACCCCCTGCACGGTGATGGTGTCACTGCCGGCACCGCGCACATTCGCCCCCATCGCGTTGAGGCAGTTGGCGAGATCGACCACCTCCGGCTCGCGCGCGGCGTTCTCGATGATGGTTTCCCCCTCGGCCAGGGTGGCCGCCATCAGGATATTTTCGGTTCCAGTGACCGTGACCACGTCAAAGAACACCCGGGCGCCCTTGAGACGCCCCCGGCTGCTGGCCCGAATGTAGCCGTTCTCCACGACGATCTCCGCCCCCAGCGCCTCCAGGCCGCGGATATGCAGATCGACCGGACGGCTGCCGATGGCACACCCTCCCGGCAGGGAGACCTCCGCACGACCGAAGTGCGCCAGCAGCGGCCCCAACACCAAAATCGAGGCGCGCATGGTTTTCACCAGCTCATAGGGGGCGCACAGATCGGTGATGGTGGTAGCGTCGATCTCGACGCTCAGCTTTTCATCCACCATCAGCTCCACCCCCATGCGACGTAGCAACTCCAGCATGGTGGTGATGTCGTGCAGATGGGGCAGATTACACACCGTCACCGGCCGATCCGCCAGCAGGGTCGCGGCCAGGATCGGCAGCGCTGAATTTTTCGCGCCGGAGATCCGCACCTCGCCATCGAGACGGGTACCCCCTTCGATAATCAGTTTGTCCATCGGGTTTCCTGCTGGGAACTCAGCTCAGTGCGGCCCACTGCTCCGGGGTGTAGGTCTTGATGGTGACGGCATGGATGGCGCCGCTGGCGATCAGATCATTGAGGCAGCCGTAGACCAACTGCTGTTTCTTGACCGGGGCGAGGCCGGCAAACAGCTCACCGACCACGGTGACCTGAAAATCACAACCTTCCCCTGTAGTGTAGACGGTGCAGCCTTCCAGCTGCTGTTCCAGAATCTGTTTTACGTCATCGGCCTGCATGCGCGACTCCCATGTTGCAACGTGTTCTCCACACCGGATCGGGCGCGGATGATAGCGAAAAAAGGGACACAGGGCGACCGGGCCTCAGCGCAGCATCTCCGCCAGCCCGACCACCTCGGCTATGGAGCAAAGATCCCGGGGGGGGCTTTCCAGTGTCAGTTGCACCCCCCTGCGGCGCGCCTCCCGCTGGCACACCAACCAGAGCGACAGCGCCGAACTGTCGACCCGGCCAATGCCCTCCAGATTCAGCCGACACCCATCCGTGCACGCGCTCAGGGCCTGCTGCAGCGGCTCGCGCAGGGCCGGAACGGTCTGAAAGGTCAAATCACCCAGAAGGCGGATGACGCCCGCATCACTGGCATCAAGTTTTGCTGCTGTTGCTTTCATCCTGCCCGCCCGGTTGTTGCTCCTTCAGATCGATATTCTGCATCTGATCGGCCCACGCCTCGATGGTGGCCGAAATGGAGCCGTTGCGTTCATACAGATCGGCAAACTGGTTGCGGAAGGTGATCCGCAGATTGATGCCATCCACCATCACGTTCACCAGCGTCCAGCGCCCCTGCTGCCGCCGCATGTAGTAAACCAGCGTGTAGCTTTGGCCGTTGGAGGCATCCACCCTGACACTCACCACCTGCTTGTCGGGTTCAGGGCTTTCCGAGCTCGGCGGCAGGATCTGATAGCCTCGCAGCTCAAAGCCGGAGACCGACTTGGCGTAGGTTCGCAGCAGGGTGGTTTTGAACACATCGGCAAACCGCTTCTGCTCCTCGTCGCTGGCGCGGCGGTAATACTTGCCCATCACCTGCCGCGCGATATAGGGGAAATCCACCACCGGGGCAATGATGGTTTCGATCTCCCGCATCATCGCTTCGATGTTTTCCTCCCCGGTCAGGGCATCGTTTTCCATCAGCGCCAGCATATCGCGGGTGGCACTGTCGATCACCGCGCTGGCCTCATCCCAGGCGCTCTTTGCCACCGCCGGCTGCACCATCACCACCAGCAGCATGATCAGCGCACTTCTGCACAATCCAACCATCTCATTCCCCCACCTTGT
Organism: Pseudomonadota bacterium; assembly: GCA_034189745.1. Classification (GTDB taxonomy): domain Bacteria; phylum Pseudomonadota; class Gammaproteobacteria; order Pseudomonadales; family Balneatricaceae; genus Marinobacterium. The sequence goes on along the minus strand of JAXHUI010000065.1, from coordinate 898 downwards.
TGAATAGAAATTTGCCGATCAACTCTTCGAGCACCAGCGCCGACTGGGTGTCCTGGATGTAATCGCCCTCTGCCAACATCTCCTCATCCGCCCCCGGCACGATGCCGATATACTGTTCACCCAACAGCCCCGAGGTGAGGATGCTGGCGGAGCTATCGGTGGTGAGGTAATCCACATCGTCGAAAATCTCCATCTCCACCTCGGCCATCAGCATACGCGGATCGATGCGGATCGCGGTCACCCTGCCGATCTGCACACCGGACATCGCAACCTTGGCGCGTGGGGTCAGCCCCCCCACGTTCTCGAAACGGGCGTAGATTTTGTACCCCTTGACCTGCTCGGACAGGTTCAGGCCGCTGACATTCAGCGCCAGCACGATCAGGGCGGCGATGCCCGCCAGCAGGAACGCTCCCACGCCGATCTCTATGGTTCTCATGCGCATTTCAGAGTTCTCCAAACATCAAAGCTGTCAGTACGAAATCGAGCCCCAGCACCGCCAGCGACGAGTACACGACGGTACGGGTCGTGGCTTGACTGATTCCTTCCGAGGTAGGGATACAGTCGTACCCCTGAAACACGGCAATCCAGGTGACCACCAGACCAAAGCAGATCGACTTGATGATGCCGTTGACGATATCATCATAAAAGCTGACCGCCTGCTGCATGCTGGCCCAGAAGGAGCCGTCATAGATCCCCAGCCAGTCCACCGCGACCAGGGCACCCCCCCAGATGCCAACGACGGTAAAAATCATCGTCAGGATCGGCATGCAGATAAACCCGGCCCAGAAACGGGGGGCGATGATACGGCGCAAGGGATCGACCCCGATCATCTCGAGGCCGGCCAGCTGTTCGGTCGCCTTCATCAGGCCGATCTCGGCGGGGAGCGCCGAGCCCGCCC
>JAXHUI010000064.1:0-10814 GCA_034189745.1 Pseudomonadota bacterium | reverse complement strand
TGCCCCCGGCGCCGCTGCTGCCGTTCGATGCCACCGCCCGCCTGACCTGGGCGATCCCCTTCGCCTGGGAGGATTACCTCGAGCTGGTCGAAACCCTGGGCCGCTGCGTCCATCCCCGCAAGCGCGGCTACATGCCGGAGCACACCCCCGCCCTGATCGAGCGGCTGGGGATGGACCGCGACAGCTTCATCGACAGCGCCAATACGCTGCTGAAGCAGTTTGGCAGCGCCGTCGGCAAGCCCGAATCGCTGCTGGCCCACGCCGCCCAACGCCAAGCCCGTTTCCTCCACGGGATGCGCCTGGCAAAAACGCTGCAACGGCGGCAGGCGGCTTAGGGTCGACCTGAGCCCTCCCCTCGGTACCCCCCCAGGAAAACTAAGGGACACCCACTTACTTGAGCCGTTTCTCTGGCACAATCCGCTGCCTTCTCTCTAACAGGGTGTTGAAAAGCGTGATCGAGGCAGCCGAGACAAGGCAAAAACAGGCTCAAAAAGCGCAGTTTAGTGAACTAAATGAGCATTTTGAGCCTGTTTTTAACGCTGTATTCGGCAACGCAGATAGTTTTTCGACATCCTGTTAATGATGAGTTGAACCGTTAACTGTTCACAGCCAGGACAAGTCTGGATGCGCATTCTGCTTTTGTCGGCCTACGATGCCGTCAGTCACCGCTATTGGCGGCAAGGCCTGGTCAACGCCCTGCCGGAACATGACTGGACCACGCTGGCCCTGCCGCCACGCTACTTTGCCTGGCGCGTTCGCGGCAATAGCCTGAGCTGGGCGTTCAGCGCACGCGATACCCTGCTGCAGCACTACGATCTGGTGATCGCCACCTCGATGGTTGATCTGACCGGGCTGCGCGGTCTGGTACCCGAGCTGGCCGCCATTCCGACCCTGGTCTACTTTCACGAAAATCAGTTCGCCTACCCGGCATCCGGCCGCGAGTTCAACAGCGTCGAGCCACAGATGCTCAACCTCTACAACGCACTGGCGGCTGACCATGTGCTGTTCAACTCCGAGTTCAACCGCTGCACCCTGCTTGAAGGCGCAGAACGACTGCTACGCAAACTGCCTGATCAGGTTCCCTCGGGGCTGACCGAGCGTATTGGCGCACACGCCCAGGTAGTGCCGGTACCCCTGCCTGATGAGGTCTTTCTGCCGGCAACACCCCAGACCGGACCGCTGCAGCTGGTCTGGAACCATCGCTGGGAGTTCGACAAGGGACCGGAACTGCTGCTGGCCGCCATCCAGGCGATGCAGCAGCGCGGCATCGACTTCCGTCTGCACCTGGTCGGCCAGCAATTTCGCCACACCCCTGCGGTGTTCGACCGGATTCATCAGCAACTGCAACAGGGCAACCATTTAGGTCAGTGGGGCCATGTGGAGTCAGTGGCTGAATACCGCCGCCTGCTGCAGCAGGCGGATGTGGTGCTGTCTACGGCTCTGCATGACTATCAGGGCATTGCCGTCCTCGAAGGTGTGGCAGCCGGTTGTACCCCGCTGGTGCCGGACCGACTGGCCTATCGCGAACTGTTTGCGTCCGCTTACCGCTATGGTGGCGAACAGGAGGCGGATGCACTGGCCGCGCAGGTGGAGCAGCTGGCCGCACTCAAGGCGCAGGGAGAGGCTCTGCCCTGTCCCGATATCAGCGGATTGAGCTGGGCCCGGCTGAAGTCATCCTATAGCGATGCGATCAGCCACACCCTGCAGGCACGAAAAATATGAATCGCTCCACCCCCGCCTTCATCCTGCGCAATTACCAGCAGGACGCTGTCGATGCCACACTCAAGCATTTCCGGGGCAGTGATGATCCGGCCGTCATCGTCCTGCCGACCGGTGCCGGCAAGAGTCTGGTAATCGCGGAACTGGCGCGGCTGGCGCGGCGGCGCATTCTGGTGATCACCCATGTGCGTGAACTGGTGGAGCAGAATCACGCCAAATACCAGGCACTGGGGCTGGAAGCCGGCATTTTCTCGGCGGGCCTGGGCCGTCGAGAATTCAGTCATCAGGTCACCTTTGCCAGCGTGCAGTCGATTGCACGCAATCTGGACGCTTTCGAAGATGCCTTTTCTCTGCTGATCATCGATGAATGTCATCGCGTCAGTGAAGACGAAGACAGCCAGTACCAGCAGGTGATCGGCCACCTGCGTACACACAATCCCGGCATCAAGATTCTCGGCCTGACCGCCACCCCCTACCGACTGGGCTATGGCTGGATATACCGCACCCATTATCGCGGTTTTGTACGCAGCGAAGAGCCGCGGGTATTCGACAAATGCATCTTCGAGCTGCCGCTGAGCCACATGATTCGCCACGGCTACCTGACCCCGCCGGACGTCATCGATGCCGCCATTGCCCACTATGACTTCTCATCGCTAACACCCTCCGACAGCGGTCACTACCCGGAGCGTGAACTGAACAGTCTGCTGGCCAAACATCCGCGCGTTACCCGTGCCATCTGCGAACAGATCGAGGAGTTGGCAGTGCATCGTCAGGGCGTGATGATCTTCGCCGCCACCGTCGCCCATGCCAATGAGATCGGCGGATATCTGCCGGCGGATGAAACGGCCGTGATTACCGGCACAACCCCGGGCGACGAGCGTGAGCGGCTGATCAACCGCTTCAAGGCGCGTGAGCTCAAGTACCTGGTCAACGTAGCGGTACTCACCACCGGCTTTGATGCCCCCCATGTGGATCTGATCGCCATTCTGCGCCCTACCGCCTCGGTCAGCCTCTATCAGCAGATCGTCGGCCGCGGCCTGCGCCTGAGTGACGGCAAGGATAACTGCCTGGTGATCGATTACGCCGGCAATGGCTTCAACCTGCACCACCCGGAAGTGGGCACACCCAAACCCTCCGCCGATTCAGAGCCGGTGCAGGTATTCTGCCCCGGCTGCGGCTTTGCCAACATCTTCTGGGGCAAGACCGACGGCAACGGTCAGGTGATCGAGCACTACGGCCGTCGCTGTCAGGGGTTGCTGGAGCTGGAGGGGGAAAAGCCGCAGCAGTGCGACTACCGTTTTCGTTTCAAGGAATGCCCGCACTGCGGTGCCGAGAACGATATCGCTGCGCGTTACTGCCAGAGCTGCCGCGAGGCGATCATCGACCCGGATGACCTGCTCAAACGGGCACTACAACTGAAAGATGCGCGGGTGATCCGCTGTGCCGGCATCAGCCTCAGCGCCAGCGGCGAATGCCTGACGGTGACCTACCATGAAGAGCAGGGTGAGGAACTGCGCGAGCGCTTCCATCTCGACCGTCCCGCTCAGCGCGCCCTGTTCAACCGGCTGTTTGGCCGCCGCTGCGAGGACGGAGCTTCACCCCGTCAGTTCAAGTCGGCAGCCGAGGTGCTGGTCGCAGAACCACTGCTGCCCGCACCCGACTTTGTCATCGCCAAACAGGCCGGCAAGAAGGGTCGTCAGGGTGGCTACTGGCAGGTGCGCGAGCGACTGTTTGATTACCAGGGCGCCTATCGCAAGGCCAATGAACTGTAGCTCAGCCTTTTTTCTGCGCTTTAAGCCGATCACTGAAGCGTAACGAGGGCCCCAGCAGAATCGGCAGATAGCGCCAGGCAAAAAGCGCAAAGGCCAACAGCCAGAGCAGTGCCGACAGGCTGATCAGCGTCATCATAAATGCCGGAACAAGCGCCGCCAGCACACGCACCAGCGCGGCCAGATGCAGGGCCAGAAACGCCAGCGTCAACAGTGGCCCGGCGCTCAGTTCACGCCCCGTATGGCCCAGTGCCGCACGGGATGCCACGGCCATGATCATGCCCCCCATGGCCCCCACCGTCAGCGCATGCAGACCGGCACTGGAGGCCCAGAAACCCGCACTGCTCCCCGCCAGCAACAACAACCCCAGGCCCAGCCAGGCGTAGCCCAGATGTAACACCAACAGCAGCGGTTCGGAGCGAGTCTGCCAGCCATGCCAGCGGACCAGTCGCACCAGCTGAGCACCACCGGCCAGCAGCAACAGTACAGCGGTCATCGGAGCCGTACTCCAGAACACCCAGGCAATGCCGGCCAGAGGCGTCAACATTGCCGCCGCCACATCGACCGGACCGAAGGCCGCCGGCATTTTAGCGCTGTCAATGCTCTGCCGATTGAGCCAGTTGCGAGTGAAGGCCGGGGTGATACGCCCGCCGATCAGCGTCAGCAGCATGAGTACCAGCACCAGAGTCAGATGCAGAACATCCAGTGGTGCCAGCCAGTGCAGGTGGAAGGCCAGACTCAACAGTGCAAAGCCTCCGATGATGATCAGCACCTTGAGGTTGCGCCGGTTGCCGGCCAGAATCAGCTCACGACCGAAGAGAAAGGCCAACAGCAGCCAGAAGCTGACCACCGCCAGCGCATTCACCGCATCCGGCCAGGCGCCACCGAACAGGGCTACAGCTCGTGCCAGCAGCCAAGCCGCAACCAGCCCGACCAGCGGCAGGCCCGCAACCGGTCGACGGCCGGTCCAGTTGGCAACTGCGGCGAGCAGAAAGCCACCAATAGCCGCCCCGACAAAGCCGAACAGCATCTCATGACCATGCCAGATGACCGGAGTCAACATATCCGCAGGCGGGTTCAGCCAGCCGTTCCAGAACGCCAGCCAGCTACCCAGCGCCAACAGCGCCTGCAGACCGACCAGGGTAAACAGCGGCCGGAAGCCGTTGCTCAGCACCCAGCCCAAGCGGCTGTTCGGCGTATGCTCCAGATTGATCACGGACATCGGGCACCTCTTAGATGTATTGAATTTCCATCTTATAATCGAGGATTCTCGCTGTTTTTGCTGACCAATGTCTATAGTCACGGTTAAATTTGGCAATACAGCCAATTCCCTATAGCAATGAGTCTCCGACGCGCTACACTTTGCGGGTTTAAATCCATGTTAACCAGATTCGAATAATCCATGCGCCATTCCTCAAATCGCAAGTTGAAGCTGATCCTGCTGCTGACGGGCGTCAACCTGTGCGTGCTCTTCTTTATCCTCTGGAATGGAGAGTTATGGTGATTTCTGGTGTATGGGGTAACTAAGGGACACCCACTTACTTCTTGACGACCCTCCCCTCCACTGCCACACTCAAGCCATGACTCGACCACGCACTGAACTCATCGCCCTCGAGGCAACGCCCTGGTACCACGTCGTTTCCCGCTGCGTGCGCCGTGCCTTCCTCTGCCGCAGTTGATGCTGTTGGGCATTTATGGGTTGGGATACTGCTATATCGCCAGCGCCCCGGCCTTGGTGGTTCATGCAACCAGACGGCAGTTGCTGTCAGAGGATGGCAAGGCTTGCTGTAAGGTGCTCTTTTTTACTGCCGTCTTTATCATCCCCCTGGTGGCCTGGCTGGGATGTAGCAGTGCCGCAGCGGCATGGGCTGTGCTGTTTTCCGCAGCCCTGCTGATCGTCAAGCAATTGTGCTTGCTGGTAGTTGAGTATCGTCAGAAAGACAAAATCATCTCCTTCTACGAATCCCTGCACCGCGCGCGTCAACGCCCAAAAATTTCCCTGGACTCGTACCGCCATTTGCGCGAACACGGCAATGCCTTTTTCATCGTGGTGCTGGAGTTGATGTTTCTCGCGGTTGCGTTGTCGGTATTCAAGCTATTCGGTGCGCATCCTTATTGGCCGGCACTCTTGGTTTTATGGATTACGCCGGGGGCGGCGGTATATTTTCTGGGTCATCGCATCGAGTCGCTGATGGTTGAGAAGTCCGGCAACCATCCCCAGCCTACAAACCACTCGTAACCATCCGAGGTGTGCTCATTGTCCCTGTCTCAGGTAGCAAAATTTCACGTCGCCGCCGACTCCAACACCAGCAGCGACAGCACCCGATTGCCGCCCGGGTAGCTGTGCTTCATCTCGCGCAGGGTGATGCCGGGTCGCTCGGATGAGCACCAGTGTGCAGAGTTAGAGTCGCTAACAAAACCTGCTTGATGCCGAGGACCTCACGCCCCATCTGGTGAGCATGAAGCGAAGCATCATCAGTCAAAAGCTCTGGAAATCATTGCAACCATTACTGCCACCGCCCGCCCGTTCCCGTCGAAACGAAACTAAGGGACACCCACTTACTTGACTTACTTGACGACCCTCCCCTCCACTGCCACACTCAAGCCATGACTCGACCACGCACTGAACTCATCGCCCTCGAGGCAACGCCCTGGTACCACGTCGTTTCCCGCTGCGTGGTAAGCGCCGCTAAATCGACCCACTTGCCCTAACCGTATTGAGCCACTTTTTTTGAAGCAGCCAGTTCCACGTTCCAGGGCAATAACGCTTCGAGTTTCTCCACCGTATCGGCTTCGGCACAACTAAGGGACACCCACTTACTTGTGGTGCATGGCCGTTGAAGGCTACAGACCGCTGACTTCGTCTGGTATCCACATCCAGCCACAGCCCATCACTTCGTTTTATTTCAACACGACACATCCAAGCCCTGTGCCCTCTTGGGAGGCACGGGGCTTTTTATTGTCTTCAATTCAGGCTCTGAGTGCAGAGCAGGAGGTACCCCATGTTAAAAGGACTCGCCATTACCCCGCCCATTCTGGGGCGGATCGCCATCGGTAAGGTGGTGGAGAAGGACGGCAAGCGTCTGCCACAAAAGGATGATCAGTTTACCCTGACCTCGCAGATCCAGACCCGCGAAGGCTGGTTGCCCCACCCGCTGGATGAACAGCTACGTGAAGGCCAGGGCGGTAAGCTGCGCCGCATTCCGATCCGGTTGCTGTTCAATGACCCGGACCTCAACCTGAGGGCGGAGTATTCGTTGTTTGATCGCACTACCGCTAGGCCGCTGTGCGTGGGGGATGGGGAGCAGTGCCGACGCCGCACCCGTGAAGGGATGCAGACGCTGCCCTGCCCCGGTCCCGATAGCTGCGAGCTGGCCCAGGGCGGACGCTGTAAGCCCTATGCCCGGCTGAACGTGGTGATCGGGGATGAAGACCCGTTGGGGACGTTTATTTTCCGCACCACCGGGTTCAACTCGATTCGCACCCTGGCGGCACGGCTGCAGTATTTCAAGGCGGTGTCGGGTAACCGGCTGGCCTGTATGCCGTTGGAGTTAAGGCTGCGGGGCAAGTCCACCCGTCAGAGTCACGGCACACCGATCTACTATGTGGATATCACCCTGCGCGACGGCATGGATCTGGAGGAAGCCTTAGCCAAGGCGCACGATATGGCCCTGGATCGGGATGAAGTGGGGTTTGATCAGAAGGCGTTGGATCGGGTGGCCAAGCAGGGCTTTGCCAATGGGCTGTTTGAAGAGCAGGAGGAGGATGTGGCCGCCGTGGTGGATGAGTTTTATCCACAGCTTGAGGCTCAAACAGGTCAGGGCCAACCCGCCACGGGCCAACTCAGTGCCACCGGTACGCTGAGTGACAAGCTGGCTCAACGATCCCATCGACTGACCCGTAAGCCTGCGCCCTTTGAGGATGGGGATGGGGATGCCGCCGCATCGGGTGCGTCTGAGTCTGGGACTGGAACTGCAGTAGTAGCAGAAACTCAGCAGGAACAGAACGCTGCAGCCAATGCCGACGCTGAGATGGACGCAACTGCCATCGAGGCCTCACTGCAGGCGGATATCGCTCAGGCCTCCCGCCTGGCCAAACGTGCCCGTCAGTCAGGGGTGAGCAAGGCGCGTCCGAGGGCGCATTGATCACTCTTCACCCGCAGCCCTCTCCCTATCAACCAACGCTCGTTGTTTCTTTTGTTCACACTCAATCACTCTGCCGGTATCGCTGCCCTGCGGGGTGGCGGTGCCGGCAGGTCTGGAGGTTTATCATGATGACTCACTCCCATGCGGGCACCCTGTCCCGTGATCAACTCTACCGTCAGGCTCCGGCCATCTTTGCCCAGGCACCGGATGACTCCGTTTCTGACCGTTATGGCTTTGTCCCCACCATTGCGGTGGTGGACGCCCTGCAGGCAGAGGGCTGGTACCCCGTCCGGGCGCAACAGACCCGTGTGCGTGATCCTGAGCGTCGCGATACCACCCGCCATCTGGTGCGGTTCCGTCAAGACCCGCAACGCCAGATCACGGTGGGCGACAGCATTGCGGAACTGGTACTGACCAACAGCCATGACCGTTCAGCGGTGTCAACCCAAAACAGAAATGTCCCCTTTTGAACCATTCAGAAATGTCCCCTTTGCTGGCTCAGGCTGTGTGCTGAGAGGGTTCAGTGAAGCGCGCTGACTTTCTCCAGGGATGGTCCGGTGCAGGCTTGTAAGCCGGCCGGGCTTTCTGTGCCTGTTTGGCCTGATCCACTCGATGCTGGACGCTTTTCTCATCATCCAGCGGTGTGGGTGGCTCGCCCTCAGACAGCAGTCTGTAGGCCATGACATGCCCTTTGTAGAACAGGGTCAACGTGCCATCAAACGCCTCGCATACGGTCAGGGTGGCGCCTCGCATTGCATATCCCTGACCCCTTACCAGCAACTGATATTCACGGTTCTTGAACTGCAGGGTTAGATTTTTGGACAGCTTGCGCTGATGGTGCAGACTCAGGATAAGGTCCAGCTCTTCGGGTGAGTGTAAAACCTCGCGGTGCGCATCCAGAGGGTTCTGTGGCGCGACCGCAAACCGGTCGTTGTACTGCGTCATAAAGCCCGTCAGGAAAGCATTGGCGGCATCAATATCCGATATGCCCTGTAAGCGTAGCTCCTTGACCAGCCTGTCCTGCAGGGTCTTGTTGGCGCGCTCGACCCGACCTTTGGCTTGTGGGGTATTGGCATGGATCGCTTCAATGTCGAGCGTTTTTAGGGCGCGTGAGAACTGGGTCAGCTCGCCTTCACGCTCTGGGTTATTGATCCGGAATACCGTGTGCTTATCAGAGTACAGGGCCACGGGGCGGCCATGTGTGGTGAGATACGCCCGCAGTGTCTCCATGTAGGCCTGGGTGGTCTCGGAGGGTACAAAACGCAGGGCCAGCAGTTCGCCGGTGGCATCATCAATGAACACGATCAACGTACAGCGCGGGGCGCGTCCTTCGAACCAGTCATGGGGTGATCCATCAATTTGGACGAGCTCGCCGCGGCGGGGACGCCGTGGGCGGCGCTGATGGATGCGAGCGGCCTTGCGTCGCTTGGTGACCCACAGCTCTTCAGCAATCATCCATTGGCGCAGGGTTTCAGCAGAGAGTACCAGACTGTGTCGCTGAGCAAGCTTCTCGCTGGCGAGGGTGGGGCCAAAGTCGCTGTAGTGCTCACGGATCAGCGACAAGGCCTTCTCGCGTACCGATGCCTCAATGGCATTGTTCGGTCGCTTACCTCGGTGACCGGACACCAGGCCTGCTGCTCCCTGCTCACGATAGCGTTTGACCAGTCGCTTAATCTGACGGATACAGAGGCTCAACTGTTTGGCGGCTTGAGCTTGAGTGAGTTGCTTACTGATGACCGACTGAATCACGTTCAGGCGATCGACTTCTTTTCGGCTCATTGTAATGTGCTCCTTCGCCATCCCCTGCTCCTGAATCAAAAGGGGACATTTTAGTATTGGACGAAGGGGACATTACTGCTTTGGGCTAACACATGACCGTTCAGCGGCCTATCAGTTGGATCTGGGGCTGTTCCGACTGATCTGCAGCAACGGCATGGTGACACCGGTGGGCGAGATGGGCGGCATCCGGGTGCGCCACGGCAAGCAGGTGGTGGATCAGATCCTGGAGGGCTCTCTGGCCCTGGTGGATGAGGTACCCAATCTGGCCGGTACCGTCGAGCGCTTCCAGTCCCTGCGGTTAAGCCCGAAGGAGTCCCGGCTGTTCGCGCAATCCGCCCTGACCCTGCGTTACGGGGAGGACTGGCGTCAGGTCAGTCCGATTCAGCCGGATCGCCTGCTGGATGCCCGTCGCTCGGAAGACCGGGATCAGAACCTCTGGCGGGTGTTCAACCGCACTCAAGAGAACCTGCTCAAGGGCGGACTGACAGGCCGTTCGGCATCCGGTCGTCATACCCGCACCCGTGCCATCACCTCCGTGACCGAGGATGTACGCCTCAACCGCGCACTCTGGCAACTGACCGAACACGTTGCCGCCCTCAAGGGACAGGCCCGTGTGGCCTGAGCCTCCTGCCCACTGGATTTGAATAGGGAGATTAACACCATGACACCCCAACTGATCGCCGGGGAACGCCCCGGCACCTATGTCGTTCCCAGCGCCGTTACTGATGCCCAGCTGATGCACCTGGCCCAGATGCTGGCCCGTCGTCGCCTGCGCAAAGGCCGTGCGCTGGATAAGCCCGATACGGTGTTCAACGCGCTGCAAACCCTGCTGATGGAATACGAGCATGAAGTGTTCGGCATGCTGCTGCTGGATAACCGCCATCGCATCATCGGCTTCCGGGAGCTGTTCCGGGGCACCATCGATGCGGCCAGCGTCTATCCTCGGGAGGTGGTCAAGGAAGCCCTGGCTCACAATGCCGCTGCGGTGATCCTGGTGCACAACCATCCCTCCGGCGGTCCTGAGCCCAGCCAAGCTGATCGGCGTATTACCGATCAACTACAACAAGCCCTGAACACGGTGGAGATCCGGCTGTTGGATCATCTCATCGTCGGGCATGAGGGCCGTTACTCCTTTGCGAAGACGGGGCTGATTTGAAAACCAACGGTCGTCGTGTTCGTCCTGTGCGAGCACGGCGGCCACCCTGCCCGTTGATTATTTCTTTACCGACACCCCTCTATCCTATGACACGCAGCGTGTGTGGTAGACTGGTTAGTATTCAAACAGGAGTCATCATGGCGGTTCAACACGATAACAGTTACAAGCTGCTGTTCTCACACCCCGAGATGGTCAAAGACTTGCTGACCGGGTTCGTAAAAGAAGCCTGGGTTGAGCAGTTGGACT
>JAXHUI010000063.1:0-11575 GCA_034189745.1 Pseudomonadota bacterium | reverse complement strand
CAGGCGGAGGCCGCCGCCAGGGCGGAAGCCGAGCGACGGGAGCAACAGCGCCGGGCGGAAGCGGAGCTGGAGCGCCAACTGGCCCAGCAGCGTGCCCAGGCGCGCGCCCAGGCAGAGCAGGTTTCGCAAGCGGTCGTTGCTGATATACAGGCCTACATTCAGGCGGTGTTGCAAGATAGCTGGCGCATTCCTTCGACGGCCCGGAACGGCATGGAGGCGATCGTGGCGATCCACTTTCTGCCCAGCGGTGAGGTGGATCAGGCCTACATCCATACCAGCAGCGGCAGCGCCCAGTTCGACCGCTCAGCGGTGCAGGCGGTGCTCAGAGTGCACCGCTTTGAACGGATAGCCGAGGTTGAACCGCTGCTATTTGAGCGCCATTTGCGTAAAGTATTGGTCAAATTCCGGCCGGAGGGGTTGAGGTGGTAAGGATCAGGCAACTGTTGACAGCACTCACATTGCTGCTACTGGCACAACTGGCACAGGCTGAGCTGATGGTCGAGGTGACCCAGGGGGTCGAGGCGCCGACCCCGGTGGCCGTGGTGCCCTTTGGCAACGAGACCGGCTCCGCCCTGGCGGAGGATCTGGCCCGCGTGGTTGATCAGGATCTGGAGCGCAGTGGCTTTTTCGCCACCATGGCGCGCGAGAATATGCTGAGTTTCCCCACCAAGCGGGAGGATCTCTACTTCCGGGACTGGCGCGTATCCAACATGGATTACGTGGTGATCGGGCGGATCGAGTCCTCTCCGGCGGGCCAGCTCAGCGTGGGTTTCGAGCTGTATGACGTGCTGCGCGAGCAACGGCTACTGGCGGAACAGGTTAGTGCCACCGCCTCGAGCCTGCGGGATGCCGCGCACTACATCGCCGACAGAGTGTTTGAGCAGTTGACCGGCCTGAAAGGCGCCTTCGCCACCAAAATAGTCTATGTGACGGCGGAGCGCCTGGGCGATGGCAAGCAACGCTACCGCCTGCAACTGGCCGACTGGGATGGTGCCCGGGCGCAGACGATCCTGGAATCGTCGCAGCCGATCATGTCGCCGGCCTGGTCGATGGATGGCAGCAAGCTGGCCTATGTCTCTTTTGAAACCGGCCGCCCGGCCATCTATGTGCAATACCTCGCCAGCGGCAAGCGGGAACGGATTCAATCCTTTCCGGGGCTGAATGGCGCCCCGGCCTGGTCGCCGGATGGCAACCGGCTGGCGTTGGTGCTCTCCCGCGATGGCAACCCCGAAATCTATCTGCTCGACCTGACGACGCGCCAGCTGCAGCGCCTGACCCAGCACTACGCGATCGATACCGAGCCGGCCTGGGCCCCGGATGGACGCTCGCTGATCTTCACCTCCGACCGGGGAGGGCAGCCCCAGATCTACCGCCTTGGGCTGGAAGATCGCACCCTGGAACGGCTCACCTTTGACGGTAATTACAATGCCAGAGGGCGTCTGACCCAGGATGGCCGCTTCCTGGCGATGGTGCATCGCAGCCGCGGTGGCGGCAATGATTTTGATATTGCCGTACAGGATCTGAAGACGGGTCGACTGGATATCATCACCCGCTCCGGCATGGCGGAATCGCCCAGTATCGCCCCCAACGGCAGTGTGGTGATCTACGCGACCCAGGAAGGAACGCGCGGTGTCCTGGCGGCCTCCTCTCTGGACGGTCGGGTTCAATTCAGGATGCCGGTCGAGCGGGGAGATGTACGCGAACCCGCCTGGTCACCCTATCTGCGCTAGGCCGACGTGGCTGGCGGCAGTTGAAACAACCGTGTCAATACGCCAATCAACACATTGAAATCGAGGAGTTATCATGCGGGTAGTCAATCTGAGCAAGGCGGTTGCCCTGACCGCCACCCTGGTGTGGGCCGCCGGCTGTAGTACCACCAGCACGACCACCGACGCCGCGGGTGCGGCCGGAGCGGGCGGTGATACCCCCGCCTCCGGGGTCAGCACGTATGGGGTGTCCGGCGGTCGTATCGACGCCACCACCGTGACGGCGGAGGATCTGAAACAGTTGCGCCGCGTGTTCTACTTCGACTTCGACAAGGCGGTGGTCCATCAGGAAGACCTCGCCGACCTGGAAGCACATGCGCGCTATCTGTCACAAAACCCCAGCGCCGCGGTGCGCCTCGAGGGGCACGCCGATGAGCGCGGCACCCGTGAGTACAACATGGCCCTGGGCGAGCGGCGAGCCAGAGCCGTCGAGCGATTACTGGTCGTCAACGGCGCTGGTGACGCACAGGTGGAGAGCATCAGCTTCGGCGAAGAGAAGCCGGCCGTCCTCGGCCACTCCCCCGATGCCTGGAGCAAAAATCGTCGTGTCGAGCTGATCTACCAGAGCAAGTGATGAAATCGTTGGTAACCGTTGGCGCGGCCCTCCTGCTGGCGCTGACCTCCCTCTGCTCCCGTGCCGCCGACCCGGTGCCGGTGATCGAGATCAGCCCGCCCCCGGTGGCGCCGGGGACGGCGGGGCAGCCCTCACCGGCGCGGCGCGGGGCGGGCGTCTCGGTACAGAATGAGCTGCTGCTCACCCTGCAGCAGATGCAGGATGAGATCAGGGCGTTGCGGGGCGCGCTGGAAGCGCAGCAGCATAAACTGGAGAGGCTCGAACGGCTCCAGCGCGAGCGTTATCGCGACATGGATCGCCGCCTCGGCCTGCTGATCTCGACCCTGCCGGAGGGTGCTGCCCCAGCGTCGCCACAAGCGTCGCCACAAGGGGAGGCGGGCGCGCCGGCCGCCGTCCCGGAGCGGACTGACGCAGCGGCTGGCGCCGACACAACGGCCGGTGCCGACGCAACGGACAGCGCCGCCATGAGCGATGGTGCCGCCTACGACAACGCCTACCGTTATGTGCGTGAGCGCGAGTTTGTGCAGGCCGAAGAGGCGTTGGCGCAGTTTCTGACGCGCTATCCGGACAGCGCGCTGCTGCCCAATGCCTGGTACTGGATCGGCGAGGTGAAACTGGCCCTGGGTAAGGAGGAGGCGGCAACCGATGCCTTCAACCAGGTGATCAGCCGCTTTCCGACCCATCCCAAGGCGGCGGATGCCCTCTACAAACTGGGCCTGCTGGCCCAGCGCGGCGGCGATGGCGCGCTGGCCAGACGCCTGATGCAGCAACTGCAGGAGCAGTTTCCGCAATCCTCCGCCGCGGGGCTGGCGCGCAGTTTTCTTTCCAACCAACCGTGACGGAGCAGAGATTCGAGATGCAACAGCGTGACAAACGGGCCGTGGTGCTGCTCTCCGGTGGCCTCGATTCCGCCACCGCCCTGGCAATCGCCCTCGATCAGGGCTACAGCTGCCATCTGCTCAGCTTCGACTATGGCCAGCGCTCGGTGACCGAGTTGAACGCGGCCCGGGCGATCGCCGCCCGGATGGGGGTGAGCGAGCACCGGGTATTGCGCTTGCACCTGGAGGATTTTGGCGGCTCGGCGCTCACCGATACCCGCATCGATGTCCCCGAAGAGCAATCTGAAGCCATTCCGGTGACTTATGTACCGGCCCGCAATACGGTATTTTTGTCGCTGGCACTGGCGTGGGCGGAGGTGCTGGAGGCGGATGCCATCTTCATCGGCGTGAACGCGGTGGATTACTCCGGTTATCCAGACTGCCGCCCCGAGTTCATCGCGGCATTCGAGCGCATGGCCAATCTGGCGACCCGGCGTGGGGTCGATGGTGCCCCCGTGCGGATCGAGACCCCGCTCATCCACCTGAGCAAGGCGGAAATCATCCGTCGTGGCACGGCCCTGGGGGTCGATTACGCCCTCACCGTCTCCTGTTATCAGGCCGATGCGCAGGGGCGCGCGTGCGGACGTTGCGACAGCTGCCGCCTGCGTGCCAAGGGGTTCGAGGAAGCGGGCATAGCCGATCCGACCCGCTACGCTTGAATGCCATCCCATCTCCGGTGGCCGCGCCCCTCGGTGAGTCACCCGCCCGGCGCTACAGGGCTCGATCCAGAGCCGCACAACCATGGTATAATCGCCCGCTCGGGCTGTTGTCAGCAGCCAACGCACCCACTGAAATGATAAGAATCGAACCATGTTGAGCAAGCAGAACCTCGAAGATCGCATTCTGGTGCAGGAGCATTTTGCTCAGGAGCACCTGCCGCAGCCGATGGGAGCGGCCGAAATCGAGCAATACAAGCGCAGGATCGGCCAGCTTCTGCGGGAGAAAGACGCCTGCCTGGTGGCGCATTACTACACCGATCCGTTGATTCAGCAGCTTGCCGACGAGACCGGGGGCTGCGTCGCCGACTCGCTGGAGATGGCGCGATTTGGTGCGCGCCATCCCGCCTCCACCCTGGTCGTGGCCGGGGTCCGTTTCATGGGCGAGACCGCGAAAATCCTCAACCCGGAAAAACGCATTTTGATGCCCACCCTCGAGGCCACCTGTTCGCTGGATATCGGCTGCCCCGCCGATGAGTTCTCGGCTTTCTGCGACCGGTATCCCGGGCACGAGGTGGTCGTTTATGCCAACACCTCGGCGGCGGTCAAGGCGCGGGCCGATTGGGTAGTCACCTCCAGCATCGCCCTCGAGGTGGTTGAATATCTGGCCGATCAGGGCAAAAGCATCGTCTGGGCGCCGGACAAACACCTGGGGGAGTACGTGCGCCGGGAGACCGGTGCCGAGATGGTGCTCTGGGATGGCAGCTGTATCGTCCATGAGGAGTTCAAGGCCAAGAGGATTCTGGAGCTGAAAAAGGTCTACCCGGACGCCGCCGTGCTGGCGCATCCTGAATCACCGGATGCTGTGGTCCGGATCGCCGATGTGGTTGGCTCCACCACCCAGCTGATCCGGGCGGCCCACGAGCTGCCAAACGAGACCTTCATCGTCGCCACCGACCGGGGCATCTTCTACAAGATGCAGCAGGCCGCCCCCGGCAAGCGCCTGCTCGAGGCCCCCACCGGCGGCAGCGGGGCAACCTGTCGCAGCTGCGCCCACTGCCCCTGGATGGCCATGAACGGACTGGATAATATCGCCGCCGCACTGGAACATGGCAGCGGCGAGATCGAGGTGGATGCCGAACTCTCGCGCCGGGCGCTCCGTCCGCTGCAACGAATGCTGGATTTTGCGGCCAGCTGACCCCATCAAAACTGCTCCTTCATCTCCTGGCGCAGCGCCTTCGCTTCCTGCTCCCGTTGTGCCAATCGGGCTTTGTCCGAGGGGCTGAGGTTTTTCTCCTGGGAGGCGTACTGGAGCTGTTTCAGGGCCAGATCGAATTGGGCCGTCAGCAAAAAATACTCTACCCGTGCCTCATGCACGGCCAGGGTGTTGCCGGCGAGCCCCTCCGTTTCAGCCAGCTCATACCAGATCTGGCTGTCGCTGGGGTAGTCTCGGCTGAGCTGTTTGTAGAGGCGGATCGCTTGCTGCAGTTGCCCGCCCTCGCGCAGCGCCCGTGCATGCAGGGTGCGTACCGGGCGGCTGTCGGGGTAGAGTGCGAACAGCTCGCTGGAGATCTCCAGCGCCCGGGCTGGATCGGCAGCGGCCAGAAAGCGCTCCACCCGCCCCAGCCGCAGCCAGGGATGGCGGCGGGCGGACCCATCCAGGGCGTTCCAGGTTTGATCGGCAAGGTCGAAGTCGGCGGCGGCGATAGCGGCCAGCATCAGGCCATAACGCTCGTGCAGCTGGCCTGAGCGTTGCACCGCCGCACGGAAGGTGGCAACTGCCTTCTGCGGCGACTCGCTGTGATGAACCTGGAGTCGGGCGCGAATCAGATTGAAGTCGCCATTGTCGCCAAAGGAGCGTACCGGCGGCAGCTGGCTGGCACGGTTGAGGGAGTCGGCGATACGGGACTCGGTCACCGGGTGGGTGAGCAGAAATTCCGGGGGGCGTTGGCCGTAGAAGCGGTAGTTGCGTTGCAGGCGCGAAAACATCTGCGGCATGGTGTGCGGGTCGATCCCCGCTTCGACCAGCGTCTGCATACCGACACGATCCGCCTCCTGTTCGTTGCGGCGACTGAACGCCAGTTGCCCCTGGGCAGTGGCCCCCATGGTGGAGGAGAGCACCGCCATGCCGCCCTGGGTATCGGCCGAGGCCACCAGAATGCCGGCAAGCAGGCCGGCCAGCATCAGCGGGCGGTTGCGCCGCTCCTCCTCCAGCTGTTGGGCGTAATGGCGCTGACTCAGGTGGGCCAGCTCGTGGGCGATCACCGAGGCCAGTTCACCCTCATTTTCCGCCGCCAGCAGCAGCCCGCTGTGAATACCGATGATGCCGCCGGGGACCGCAAAAGCGTTGAAGGTGGGGTTGTCGAGCAGGAACAGTTCCAGGCGGCGGTCCTGTACCTGGCTTTTGGGCAGCAGGCGCCAGAGCAGATCCTCGAGGTACTGATAGCTGATCGGATCATCCAGCAGCGGCGCCTGAGCCCGCAGGATACGCGCCCAGTTACGCCCCAGTCGGTATTCGGCGTCCAGACTGACGGCGGCGGAGCTGGCGTCATTCAGCACCGGCAGCTCGCTTTCGGCGCGGCCGGTGCCGGGCAGAAGGGGGCCGGCCAGGCAGATCGCCGCCCCCAGCAGGATTCGCATCACTCTTCGCATCGCTCTACCGCCGTCAGAATTATCTTGCCAGGCATAATGGTATATAGTGCCCGCCACCCGAGGCCAGTGGTTTACCGGAGTTTTTCCCCATGTCGTCACCTCCATTCGATCATCAGCTGGACACCTGTGGTCTTGCCTGCCCCATGCCGCTGCTCAAGGCCAAACTCGCCCTGCATCGGCTCGAGCCCGGGCAGGTACTGAAAGTGATCACCACCGATGCCGGTTCGTTGCGGGACTTCCCTGCCTACCTGCGGCTATCGGACCATCAGTTGCTGCATACGTTCAGCGACGCGGGGCATTACATCTTTTGGATTCGGCGAGGGGCCAACGCCTGAGGAGCAGCCATGCGCAAGATTTTCAGTAAATGGATAGACCGATATTTTTCCGATGAGGAGGCGCTGTTTCTGTTTCTGCTGCTGGTGGGCGGCCTGCTGGTCATTCTGTTTCTGGGCCAGCCGCTGGCCCCGGTGATCGCGGGGGTCATTTTGGCCTTTCTGATGCAGGGGCTGGTCGACTGGCTGCAACGGCGCGGGGTCGGGCATCTGTTCGCCGTCACTACCGTCTTTGTATTGTTCATCGGTTTTGTCGCTGCCCTACTCGTGTTCGTGTTGCCGATCGTCTGGCAGCAGATGGTCAACCTCTTCAATGAGGCGCCGCGCATGATCAGCGAGGTACAGAATCTGCTGCTGGTACTGCCCGAACGCTACCCGGAGCTGATCTCAGAAACCCAGATAAGAGAGATTTTTTCAGCGGCAGCCACCGAGCTGAGCCGCCTGGGGCAGTGGGTACTGACCTTCTCGCTCAATTCGATCACCCGCATCATCACCCTGCTGATCTACCTCATTCTGGTGCCCATACTGGTCTTTTTCTTTCTCAAGGATGGGCGCAAACTGATCATCGGCTGGACCGCGTTCCTGCCGGAGAAACGCCAGATGATGACCCGCGTGTGGCAGGAGATGGACGCCCAGATCGCCAACTATGTGCGCGGCAAGGCGATCGAGATACTGATCGTGGGGGCGGTGAGCTACGTCACCTTTGCCCTGTTTGGACTCAACTACGCGGTCCTGCTGGCGCTGCTGGTCGGCTTTTCCGTGGTGATTCCCTATATCGGGGCCACGCTGGTGACCTTGCCGGTGTTTCTGATCGGCCTGTTTCAGTGGGGCTGGGGGAGCGAGCTGATGTACCTGATGATCGCCTACGCCGTGATTCAGGCGCTGGATGGCAATGTGCTGGTGCCGCTGCTGTTTTCGGAAGCGGTCAACCTGCATCCGGTCTCGATCATCGTCGCGGTACTGGTTTTTGGCAGCATCTGGGGTTTTTGGGGTGTGTTCTTTGCCATTCCGCTGGCAACCCTGGTTAAGGCGATCGTCAACGCCTGGCCCCGGGCGGCGGAAGAGGGGGATGATCTCCCCGCCGCAGAGGGCTGAGGCTTCAGAGCGCCTGTACCGCTTGCAGCACCTCGGTGGCATGTCCCTTGACCTTGACCTTGCGCCACTCTTGCCGCAGCACCCCCTTCTTGTCGATCAGAAAGGTGCTGCGCTCGACGCCCAGTGATTCACGGCCATACAGCTTCTTCGGCTTGATCACATCGAACAGGCGGCACAGTTGTTCATCCTTGTCGCTGATCAGCTCGAAGGGGAAGGCGTGTTTGGCCTTGAAGTTTTCATGGCTTTTGATGCCATCGCGGGAGATGCCGAAGATCTCCGTATCCAGCGCCTGGAACGCCTCGTACAGATCACGAAAATCCTGCCCCTCGCTGGTGCAACCGGGTGTGTTGTCCCTGGGGTAGAAATAAAGCACGATGTTTTTGCCGCGCAGCGCGCTCAGGCGGACCTCGGTGTCGCCGGTGGCGCTGGCGGTGAAGTCGGGTACGGGCTGGCCGATTGCCGGTGGTGTCATGCTGTGCTCTCCTGGTGGATGAAAAAGTCGCTCCCGCTACTACGCCAACGGAGCATAATTCGTTTAGAATGGCCGGTCTATTACGCCAGCAAAAAAATGTTGTTCGGTTGAGGCGGCGGGTTTGGGCCGGTAGCATGAAACAACACGTTGAACGACACGTTGAGAGTCCTCACCTTCGAGAGCTCTCACCTTCAAGATGGAGAAAGAGATGATTCGCGGCAGTATTGTAGCGCTCGTGACCCCCATGACAGCCAATGGTGATATCGACTGGCCAGCGCTGGAAAGGATCGTGGATTTTCATCTCAGCAAGGGGACCGATGCCATCGCGGCGGTCGGCACCACCGGTGAATCGCCCACGGTGGACTACGATGAGCATCTGGATGTGATCCGTGCCGTCATCGACCGGGTCAGAGGCCGTATTCCGGTGATCGCCGGTACCGGCGCCAACTGTACCCGGGAGGCGGTCGAGTTGACCGAGCGGGCCGCCAGGGCGGGAGCCGATGCGTGTCTGTTGGTCACCCCCTACTACAACAAGCCGACTCAGGAGGGGCTCTACCAGCACTTCAAGACGATAGCGGAGGCGGTCGACATTCCCCAGATCCTTTATAATGTGCCGGGCCGAACCGCCTGTGATCTGCTGCCGGATACGGTGCTGCGGTTGAGCCAGATCGACAACATCGTGGGGATCAAGGAGGCAACCGGCGATCTGGAACGGGCCCGTGAGCTGATCCGCCAGGTGCCGGTCGATTTCGCCGTTTACTCCGGGGATGATGCCACCGCCATCGAACTGATCCTGCTCGGTGGTCACGGTAATGTCTCCGTCACCGCCAATGTGGCCCCGGCCGAAATGGTCCAGCTGTGTCACTTCGGATTGTCCGGCGATGCGGAAGCGGCGCGGGAGCTGCAGGCA
Source organism: Pseudomonadota bacterium (assembly GCA_034189745.1). GTDB lineage: Bacteria > Pseudomonadota > Gammaproteobacteria > Pseudomonadales > Balneatricaceae > Marinobacterium. The sequence goes on along the minus strand of JAXHUI010000063.1, from coordinate 2,240 downwards.
AAACTGATGCCGCTGCACAAAAACCTGTTCGTCGAGGCCAACCCGATTCCGGTGAAGTGGGCGCTTGCGGAGATGGGATTGATCGATTCCGGTATCCGCCTGCCCTTGACGCCCCTGTCCGGGCAGTACCATGAGCTGGTGCGCGACGCGCTGCGCGCAGCCGGCATCATCTGACAGGAACCACGATGTACAACCTCCGAAATGTTCGTCTTGTAGCTGGCCTGCTGGCACTGCTGGCGCTTGCCGGCTGCAGCATGGTCGAGAACAACCCCATCTACGGCGAAAACGGCATAATCCGTGATCGCAGCCAGGATTACGAGCTGGCCCGGGGCAACGAACGGCTGCAGCTGCCCCCCCACCTGCGCGCCAAACCGATGCAGGAGCAGCTGGTGGTGCCGGATGTGGGGGTGACGGCAACCCGCAGCGAGGGTGATTTCAAGGTGCCACGGCCGGAGTTTTTCTACGCCGAATCCGGTAGCGATGCGGTCAATTTTCGCCGCGATCAGGGGGAAAAACTGATCATCGTGGATGAGCCGATCGCGGATGTCTGGCTCAAGGCACAGGATTTCTGGGCGTTCAACAATATCGATATCGTGCGGGCCGATCCCCGCCAAGGGGTGATGGAAACCGACTGGATCCGCCTCGATGGCCGCGAGTACAGCTTTGTCGACCGCTGGGTCAAGCGGTTGACCCTGCAGTCGATCGATGGCCCCACCAAAAACAAACTCCGTATGAGCCTGCGCCCCGATCCGGATGACTATGGCCGCACCGTCGTGCGCTTAAAGCATGTGCAGTACCCGGACAACGCCGAAGTGGCCGCCATCAACTGGGAGCAGCAGGCCCGTGATGTGGAGTACAAGTCGGACATGATGTTCGAGCTGCTGCGCTATCTGAGCAAATCTACCGTGCAGCAGACCGCCAACACCTACACGGCGCTGCAGCAGCGGCGTGCCGAGCGACCGTTGCTGGGGCGCGATTCCCGCGGCAACCCGGTGCTGAAGATCAATGCCGAGATCGATCAGGCCTGGCAGCAGATCAGCGATGCGCTGGATCGGGCCAAAATCGATGTGGGCACCCGTGACCAAACCAGCGGCGTCTTTTATCTCACCTACACCACGACCACCCCCTTTGACGACACCAAAAAGATGGGCTTTTTCGAGTGGCTCCACTCCGATCGGGGTGAGATCAAACTCGATACCAGCATGATCAGTGCCGCTCTGGGGGGGGAAGAAAAGGACCCGAATGGTATTCGCTACAGCTCGGCGGACACGCAGCCCAAGCCGGGCGCCGAGGGGGAGGTGCCGCTGGAAAATGATCTGGCGGACCCGAACAACCCCGCCAATCAGCAGGGCTACAAGATCTGGTTTGCCGGTAAAGTGGTCTATGTGTTCGGTGGTGGAGACTCGGGCAACTACAACACTGAGACCGGCAACTACGAGCACACCGGCCGCTACCAGCTGCGCTTGAATCGCACCCGCAGCGGCGTGTTCCTCTCGGTGCTGAACGACCAAGGGCTCAACGCCGCACCGGTGGTGGCTGAAGAGATTCTCTGGGCGGTCAAGGACCAGCTACCCGAGGTTCAGGCTCAGTAGATCAGAACGGGGGCCCGGCCCCCGTTTTGTCGTAGGGTTCACGACCGGCCGCCGCTGATCCTGATAAAGGTACCCGATCATCCGTTGCGCTCGAGCAGCACCATCACCTCCACGTGGGCGGTGTGGGGAAAGAGATCCAGAATCCCAAACCGGCTGACACGATAGCCTGCCTGTAGCAGCTGTGGCAGCTCCGCGACCAGGGCCGATGGGTTGCAGGAGAGATAAAGCACCTTGCGGGCGCCATAATTGGCCAGCTGCCGCACCGCTTCCCGCGCCCCCGTGCGCGGCGGGTCCAGCAGGATCAGGTCGAAACCGCCGCGGTACCAGGGGGCGTGGACAAAACTTTCACTCAGGTTGGCGCGATGGAAGCGAGCGTTGTCGATGCCGGCGCTGGCGGCGTTGTACTGCGCCCGCGCGACCATCTCGGCGGACCCCTCGACGCCAACGACCTGGGCGGCTTGGCGTGCCAGCGGCAGAGTGAAGTTGCCCAGCCCGCAGAACAGATCCAGCACCCGATCATCCGGGCCGGGGGCCAGCCAATCAACCGCCTGTTTGACCATCAACCGGTTGAGCTCGGCATTGACCTGAATAAAGTCACGGTGGCCGAACGCCAGTTCGAGCTGAAACTGCGCCAGGCTGTAATGGGAG
>JAXHUI010000062.1:0-11812 GCA_034189745.1 Pseudomonadota bacterium | reverse complement strand
GGGAGGATGAGGTATTTTCATAAAAAGTAATAAGTGAAAATATTTTTTTCCATATAAGCTGCGTGAAAAAGATTATTCAATGAATCAATATAGAGAAAAAAAATGACAAACAACTTAGCTCAAAAATTATCCGTGTCGGAAACTGCACTTAATAATAACATGGTTGGACCAGTTATCAGAGCGGGGGATGTTGCGCTTGCGGTAATGGATGCAGCGGAAATCGATAACCCCGGCAAAGAAATTAAGGTAGATGATAAGGTCGCTTATGTGCGCATCAGTGCTGAAGATGAGTTGATTCTTAAAAAAGAAACGATTCAAGAATGTCTTGGCCGGCCTTTTCGTATGCAGGAGCTAGAGATTAATCTCAGCTCTTTTGCCGGAATTATAGACATGGACTCCGACCGAGTCCGTTTCTACTTCAATAAGCATCTTTGAAGCGGCCGCATTATAAGGAGAACTGAAAAATGTCAGAACAACAACATGAAGCATTAAAACCACTAAAAACCTGGTCTCACCTTGCAGGAAATCGGCGTCGTCCGAGTGAATATGAAGTCGTATCGACTAATCTGCACTACTTTACCGATAATCCCGAAAGGCCATGGGAGTTAGACTCTAATATACCAATGCAGACTTGGTATAAAAAATATTGCTTTGCTAGCCCACTCAAGCATGATGATTGGAACGCTTTTCGCGATCCAGATCAGCTCGTTTATAGAACTTATAACCTTCTTCAAGATGGTCAAGAGTCATACGTTCAGGGGTTATTTGATCAATTCAGCGATCGTGGTCACGATCAGATGCTGACGCGTGAGTGGATAGAAAAACTAGCACGTATTTATACTCCATCCAGGTATGTTTTCCATGCTCTACAAATGGGCTCAGCATATATTCATCAAATCGCACCCGCCAGTACTATCACTAATTGTGCAACTTACGAGACAGCAGATCATTTGCGCTGGTTAACCCACACTGCATACCGCACCAAGGAGCTTGCTAATTCTTATCCTGATGTAGGTTTCGGGGAAAGGGAACGCGATGTATGGGAAAATGATCCTGCTTGGCAAGGGTTCCGTGAGTTGATAGAGAAAGCCCTTACCGCTTGGGATTGGGGTGAGGCTTTCACAGCCATTAATCTCGTGACCAAACCGGCTGTTGAAGAAGCTCTATTGCAACAATTGGGTAGTCTGGCCCAGTCCGAAGGCGATACTTTGCTCGGTCTATTGACTCAAGCACAAAAACGCGATGCTGAGCGGCACCGGAGATGGTCGTCCGCATTGGTTAAAATGGCTTTGGAGAATGAGGCCAACCGTGAAGTGTTGCAAAAATGGATAGCCAAGTGGGAGCCTCTAGCTGACAAGGCAATAGAAGCATATTGCAGCGTATTTTCTGATGGAGAAAATGCCGTCAGTGAAGCAAAAAGCGCTTCCCGCTATGTTCGTGAAATGATGGGACTGTAATTTTTGCAAGCATTAGAGGGACCGGTAATGGTCGCTATGCCATGACCGGTTCTTTTTTGAGTAAGCATAGGCATAGAAATATGAACAATATCATTCAAATTGCCGGAACCGATGTTGAATTTACCATTACGGGCAGGGATACGATTCTGAGGGCGGCTTTACGTAATGGAATCCCAATCTCCTACGAGTGCAACTCTGGAGGATGTGGTTCTTGTAAAATAGATGTTGTTGATGGGGAGATTGAAACTTTATGGGAGGAAGCACCTGGTCTAACTCCAAGGGATAAACGAAGAAATAGAAAACTTGCCTGCCAGTGTATCGCCAAGGGCGCTGCGACTATCAAGGCTCAACTGACTGATAATAAACTGCCTGAAGTACGTCCGTCTCGCCGTAGGGCTCAATATGTGGGTAGACGTTATTTAACACCGGATATGGCTGAGTTTTATTTTCAGGCTGATGATTCTGCATGTTTTCTCCCGGGACAATATGCCATGCTGACCCTTCCGGGTATAGATGGCGATAGGGCTTATTCTATGTCTAATGTTGCCAACGACTCTGGACGTTGGCATTTTATTATAAAACGAATGCCAGGGGGTAGTGCATCCAACTGGCTTTTTGACAAATTGGAACCGGGTAGCATAATTGAGATTGATGCTCCCTTCGGTCACGCCTATCTCCATCCTGAAATCCAACGTGATGTGGTTTGTATTGCGGGTGGTTCTGGGCTTTCTCCGGTAATGTCTATTATTCGAGCGATTACAGGAGATTCTCGTTTCTCCGAACGTAATGTATATCTATTTTATGGAGGCCGAACTCCAAAAGACCTTTGCGTGGATGAATTGCTTTCAGAAATTAAACCAACTAATGCGAAAGCAAAAGTAATATGTAAGACGGCGATTTCGGATTACCAGTCTGTTGAGAAGGAGAAGTGGGAGGGGCCATGTTGCTATATCCATGAACTGGCAGAAAAAACTTTGAACGACCGTATTATGGATTTTGAGTACTATTTTTGCGGCCCGCCTAAGTTGACGGAAGCTGTTCAGCGTATGCTCATGATCGACCATAAAGTACCGTTTGATCGGATTCATTTTGATCGTTTTTTCTGAAGGGGGCTTCTATAAATTCTCCTCGCAGCGTCGGCAATCCTGTCTTCATTCTATAGTCTGTGACTAAATTTCCACATTGACTCTCGCCGGCAGCCTGTGCCCCACAAAAAACCGCCCCGGAGGGCGGTCTGGTCAGGCAAGTGTGGCGTTGTCGATCACAAAGCGGTATTTCACATCGCTTTTCAGCATCCGCTCGTAGGCTTCGTTGATCTTCTTCGCGGGGATCAACTCGATATCGGCGACGATGTGGTGTTCGGCGCAGAAGTCCAGCATCTCCTGTGTTTCCTTGATCCCCCCGATCAGTGAACCGGCGATGCTGCGCCGCTTGAAGATCAGGTTTGCGATCGCAGGCGTGGGGTGCGGGGTCTGGGGTACCCCCACCAGGGTCATGGTGCCGTCACGCTTGAGCAGGTTGGTATAGGCATCGAGGTTGTGGCTGGCCGCGACGGTGTTGAGGATGAAATCGAAGCTGCCGGCGTGGGCCGCCATCTCCTCTTCATTGCGGGAGATGATCACCTCGTCGGCACCCAGCTCCCGAGCCGCGTCGCGTTTGCTCTCGGAGGTGGTGAAGGCCACGGTGTGGGCGCCCATGGCGTGGGCCAGTTTGACCCCCATGTGACCCAGACCACCGATCCCCACGATGCCCACCTTTTTGCCAGGGCCCACATTCCAGTGGCGCAGCGGTGAGTAGGTGGTGATGCCGGCACACAGCAGCGGGGCCACGGCGGCGAGCTGTTCTTCAGGATGGCGGATTTTGAGCACAAAGTTCTGATCCACCACGATCTTCTGGGAATATCCACCCAGGGTGTGGCCGGGAGCGTCATCGGTGGGGCCGTTGTAGGTGGGAACGAACCCGTTTTCACAATACTGCTCGAGCCCCTCTTCGCAGGAGTGGCAGTGTTGGCAGCTGTCAACCATGCAGCCTACGCCGACGGTGTCACCCACCTTGAAGGTGGTGACCTTGTCGCCGACGGCGCTGACGTGGCCGACGATCTCGTGACCCGGAACACAGGGGTAAAGCGTGCCCGCCCATTCGGAACGGACCTGATGCAGGTCGGAGTGGCAGACACCGCAGTAGACGATGTCGATCGCGACATCGTTCGGACCCGGTGCCCGACGTTGAATCGCCATGCTCTCGAGTGGTTTATCCGCGGCATGGGCGCCATAAGCTTTCACTTCCATAGCAGGCTCCTTTGTATCGTCTGATGAGATGAACAGTGTTGGCCAGTGTAGCCCACCGGCCGTTTTCCCGCCATCGGTATCGACCAGCCAAAGGGGGCGAGGGCCGATACTGCCAGTGGGGCCAGCCGACGGTGTCGCCCCCATTGACAGCGGGGGCGGGCTGAGATTATGACTTCACCTGAGCTCCACTTGCGGTTAGCATCAAGGCTGAGTCGCCAATGTCACAGGAGTCCTGTCGTGCGAAAGTCGAGCCTGGTTGCGCTGTTCCTCATCGCTCCCATGACGGTGCAGGCAGGGGTGTATAGTTGCGATGTCGATGGCCGGAAGGTGTATCAAAGCACCCCCTGCAATGCCGGCGACGTCCCGTTGGCGATCGAACGACCGGTCGGTATCGAAACTCCTGCCGGCCCGGAAGAGACCAGATCGATCGAAGAGATAAAACGGGAGTTGGCGGAAAAACGCGCCCGTAACCAGCAGATCAAGGAGCAGCGGGCCGAGGAGGCGCGCAGGAATATGGAGATCAAACAGGCGATCAGGGGCAGGGATGTGATCGTTGGCATGAACAAGGAGGAGGTGCTCTCCGCTTGGGGGCGACCGGACAACATGTCCTCATCGCTCGACAGTGGCTTTGCCATGGAGCATTGGATCTACTCGGGGCGCTACTACCCACGGCACGTGTATTTCAAAAATGGCGTGGTGATTTCGGTCACCGAGTGAGCCATAACCGACGCTCGTGACCGGCGGTGTGAGTGCAATGTCGCGCCAAGCGCCGCGCCGCTTTACCTATCTTTACCCACTTTAATCCTTGTTTAAGCTGGATCGGGCTAGGATGACGACCGACTGAAAGGGTGCCGCGTTGGCACATTGGCTCGAGGATGGCACGTGATGAGATCGTATCTACACCGGATACACCGCTGGTTGGCGTTGTTCCTGACCCCCCTGTTTGTGTTGATTGTCCTGAGCGGCATGGTGCTGGCGTTCAAGCCGGTGGTTGCCGATCTGGCGCCACCTCCCTACGCCGGCGCCGTCGATCTTGACCTGCTGCAAATGTTGCTGGAGCGTGCGGCCACCGATGGGCCGGTCGCTGCCATCGAGCGCAGCGCGGCGCCGGATCGATGGATCATTCCCCGGCTGGGGGAGTACCGTCTGAGCGATGCGGTACGTGTTGGCCCGGCCGCACCGCCGGGCGGGGGGCTCTTTGGCTGGGTCGAGGCGCTGCACAAGGGGCTGCTGATCGATGCCGGTTGGCTGGTGGAGTGGGCGGCCTGGGCGATGCTGGCGATCGCGCTGATCGGCCTCCTGCTGGGCTGGCCAAAGTTCAAGCGATCCCTGTTGGGCTGGCACCAGTTCCTGGGTGCGTGGCTGTTTCCGTTGGTTCTGCTACTGCCATTGACCGCTGTGCTGATGAGCTTGCATGTGGCGAGTCCCGACCTGGGGTTGCAGCGTGGAGCGCCACCCACCCCGTTGCCACAGGGGCTGGCCCTGGCGGCCAGCGAGCAGGATCTCTCAGGGCTGATCAGTGCGCGGAGATTCAAGGCGGGTTCATTGTTGATCCAGACCCGGGATACGATGCTGGTGGTCAGCGGCGATCAGGTGACCCCCATCGACCTCGCCTCCAACTGGCCCAAAATGTTACATGAAGGGCTTTGGGGTGGTTGGGTATCGGGGCTCTTCAACCTGCTGGTCGCGCTGCTCGTCATGGGGCTGACGCTGACCGGCTTTATCAGTTGGTTGCGGCGGCGACAGGCGGCCCATATCAGCGACACCCGCGCAGGCGCGCAGGTGCTGGTCGTTTTCGCCAGCCAGACCGGCACCGCCCAGGGGTTGGCCGCCGCCACCGCCGCCACGCTGGAGCGGTCGGGGATCATCGCCGATCAGGGCTCGATCGCCGCCTTCCCCGCCAGCCGCTGGCCTGCCTACCAGCAGGTGCTGGTGATCGGCTCGACCACCGGCGAGGGGGAGCTGCCGGACAACGCCCGTGGCTGGGTGAGCGGGATCAAACCCGGGCAGTTGGCTGGCGTGTCGTTCAGTTTGCTGGCGTTGGGGGATCGCCGTTACCGCCACTTTTGTGGTGGTGGGCGGCGCTTGCGGGCGGCGCTGATCGAAGCCGGCGCGCGCGAGCGGCTCCCCTTGCATGAAGTGGATGGCGATCCTGCCGCGCCATGGCAACGCTGGCTGCGACAGCTTGCCGAGCACAACGGCTGGAACCTGCGCATCGGCAACCTGGCCGCGCAGCGCCAGCGCTGTGAGGCGACGCTGATCGCCCGTACCCGGCTGGATACGCCGGTGGATGACGACAGCCCGCAGAGTTATAGCCTGACCTTCTCGGTGCCGGAGGATACCCGGTTTGTCCCCGGTGATCTGTTCCAGTTTCAACCCCGGCCCGACGCTGAGCCCCGCACCTACTCGATCGGATCGGATTACAGGGTCACGCCCGGCCTGGTGCGGCTGACGGTGGGGCTGCTGCGCTATAAAAACGAGCAGGGTGAGGAAGTGCTGGGGCTTGGCAGCGGTGAACTTTGCCTGAACTGGCCGTTGCAGGAGGCCCGCAACGTCGAACTGCTGGCCCATCCGGGTTTCAATCCCCCCCAGAACCCGCAGCAACCGCTCATTTTGGTGGCGACCGGCTGTGGCATCGCGCCCTTTATAGGATTTCTCGAGGCCCGCGCCGCGGCGGATCGCAGCGGCCCGGTTTGGCTGCTGTTTGGCAACCGCTGGGCCGAGGGCGACTTCCTCTATGGCGAGCAGATCGAGGCGTTCCGGGAGCAGGGCATCATTACCGAGCTGGATACCGTGTTCTCCCGCGATGGCCAGGCGCAGCGCTACATCACCGAACGGATTGAAAGCAAGGGCGATCAACTGCTGGAGTGGATCGACCGGGGGGCGGCCCTCTATATCTGTGGGCGTGCCTCTACCCTCGGCAAGGGGATCGACGCGGTGCTGATCCGGTTACTGCAGCGCAGAGGGGCCAGCGAGGCGGAGGCAGAGGACGAACTGGCACGCTGGGAAGAACAGGGCATCCTGCATCGAGATCTTTTTGACTGAATGACCTGCACTCGGTCAAGTTTGATCGATAAAGTTGGGCCATGGGGGGGCATTTGCGTCGCGCAGGTTCTAAAATGGCGCCTGAATGGATTTGAAACCCGAATCAGCTGCCATGTATCGACCCCTATACGCTCTTCTATTTGCCGGGCTGTTGCTGCCGGGCGCTCATGCCGGCGAGGTGCGCAAGATCGTGCATCCCGATGGCCGGGTGGAGTACACCAATATCGCGCCCGCGCAGCGGGCCGGTGTGGTCCACACCTACTACAAGTATCGCAATGGCGACGGCGTGCTCGCCTTCAGTGATACCAAACCGCAGGGGGTGGAGTATGAGCGGGTGCGTTTCGACTGCTTTGCCTGCAAGGTCGACTCCGCCATCGACTGGGAAACCACCCCGCTGTTCGCCCACCGGTATCGGGAGGTGATCGACCGGATCGCCGCGCGGCACGCCGTGGACGCCGCCCTGGTGCAGGCGGTGATCCATGCCGAATCCGCCTTCAACCCGCGGGCGCGATCGAGCGCGGGGGCACAGGGGCTGATGCAACTGATGCCGCAAACGGCGGCCCGCCTTGGCGTGGCCGACCCCTTCGACGCCGAGCAGAATATCGACGCCGGCGTGCGCTACCTGGCCGAACTGCTGCGCCGTTACGATCAGGATCAGCGCCTGGCGGTTGCGGCCTACAACGCGGGCCCCGGCGCGGTGGAGGAATATGGGGGCATCCCCCCCTATGCCGAAACCCAGGCCTACGTGGAACGGGTGGCGCTGCTCCATCAGCGCTATCAAGCGGTGGATCAGCTGCAAGGGATCGGCAGCGACAGGCACTGACCGGTTCGCTGGCATGAAGAGAGCCGGGCCGGCTGCGCTACGTTTTCTCCCACGCCTCGATGGGGAGGGGTTTGCCAAACAGGTAGCCCTGGTAGTGGCGGCAGCCATGCTGATGCAGGAAGTTGTACTGCCCCTGCGTTTCCACCCCCTCGGCGATCGCCTCGATGCCCAGGGATGCGCTCATGGCCAGGATGGCGCGAACGATGGCCGCGTCACTCTGATCGCTCAGGAGATCGCGAACAAACCCCTGGTCGATCTTGAGTTGCGCCAACGGCAGCCGCTTCAGGTAGGAGAGTGATGAAAACCCGGTGCCAAAATCATCCAGCGAGAAGGTCACCCCAAGCTGCCGAATCTCCTCCATTTTTTGCACCGTCTCATCCACGTCGGCCAGCACCACGCTCTCTGTCAATTCAAGTTTCAATCGGGTGGGGTCGATGCCGGTGCGATCGATATGCCGGCACACCCGTTGGGTAAAATCCTTCTGCCTGAACTGCAGGGAGCTGACGTTCACGGCGATGGCCAGCCGCCTCTTGTCCGGCTCCCGCTCCCACGCCTTGAGTTGATCACAGGCCTGGCCCAGCACCCAGTCTCCAATCGGTATGATCAGCCCACTCTCCTCCGCCAAGGGGATGAACTGCCCCGGTGAAACGGGAGTGCCCTGCCTGGGCAGCCAGCGAAGCAGTGCCTCCGCGCCCGTGATAGTGCCATCGCTGTCCACCTGGGGTTGGTAATAGAGGGCCAGCTCGCCGTTATCCAGCGCCCGGCGCAGCCCGGCGGTCATTCTGGTCCGCTCATTGAGTTGGGTCTGCATCATCGGGCTATAAAAGCGGATGGCATTTCGCCCAGAGCTCTTGGCCTGATAGAGCGCCACGTCCGCCTGCTTGAGAAGATCCTCGACGGAGTTTTCCTCATCCTTGAAAAGGGTCACGCCGATGCTGGGGGTGATGTAGTGGGATAATCCGACACGCTTGAACTCGAATTTCCTGTCGATCCGGGCGCGGATCTTTTCCGCCAGCTTCATCGCCTGCTGGGCGGCAACGGACTCGTCAGACCCCAGCATCTCGATGATGACGACAAACTCATCGCCGCCAAACCGGCCAACGCTACCCATCTCCCCGACGCTATCCGCGATGCGGTGTCCCACTTCGCGCAACAACAAGTCGCCAATCCCGTGCCCTCTGGAGTCATTCAGATCCTTGAAATTATCCAGGTCCAGCATCAACAGCGCGGCGTACTGTTGGTGTCTGGTGCTGTTGTTCAGGGCCTCTTCCAAGTGGTCCATGATGAGCCGGCGGTTGGGCAGGCCGGTGAGTGGGTCGAAATAGGCCAGGTTGCGAATCTCATCCTCGGCTTGTTTCTTCGCGGTGATATCGGAGTAGATCCCCAGCACACCGATGATCTGTCCGTCGTCGTCGCGCAACGGCACCTTCGACGCGCTCAGCCATACGGGCTCTCCCTCCGGGGATTGACGGTAAATTTCATAGTCGATCTTCGCCTGACCAGACTCCATCACGGCCAGATCATCCGCGTGGAACCGATCAGCCTGCTCCTGCCAGATCATATCGTAGTCGGTCTTGCCAACCAGCTCCTCCGGGGAGGCGTACCCCGCATCCTTGGCGAAACGGGTATTGCAGCCGACGAAACGGGAGTTTTTATCCTTCCAGAACACACGGATGGGCGCTGTCTGGATCACCGACTGGAGCAGATCTTTCTGCTCCTGTAGCTCAGCGGCGTTTTCCCGCGACCGGTTGATCAGCTCGGCCAGCTCGTCGGTCATGGAGTTGATGCCGGCCTGGATCTGGCCGATCTCATCCTGCTGGGTGACCGGTATCCTCTCTTGCAACGCGCCATGCTCTATTTTCTCCAGAACGCGCACCGTCGCTTTCACCCGGCGGGTGATCAATCTATGCGCGACGTAGACGACGAGCAGCGAGGTGAGCAGGATGAAGAGCGCCGAGCCGGCTACCCCCATGAGCGCGATATTGGCCCGCTTGGCGTTGAGCGCGGCGGTGCTGATGGTGAACACCACGTGGTAGAGGGCACCTCCGCTGCTGTTCTTGATCGCCTGCACAGCGGTGAGCGTGGCGTCGGCGGGAATGAAACTCATCTCCCCCTTTGCCTCCAGCAGCCAGTCAGGCTCGATCGCATCGACCTCACTGGCCCGGCGGCCGAGGTATTCCGGCGTCGTCGAGACGATCACATGACCGTTGCCACCCACCACCATGCCGTTGAGGTAGGGTTCACCAATCAGATCGGTCAGCAGTTTTTTTTGCGAGATGACGCTGATCGGCAGCTGCTCGCTCGCGATCAGCTCACCGACCCGGCGCATGCTGGCGTGGGTACGTTGCACCATCTCGCTGCTGAAGCGGTCGATATAAAACCAGCCGAGCGTACTGAACGCGGCCACCTCGATGGCGACAACGAGGGTGGCAACACGTGCGATGAGGCCAAATTTGATCTTTTTCACGGCGCGTAGTGGGGGGTGTCGGCCAATGGCTCGAGTTGGGTGGAATCTTCCCCTTCATAGCGAGCCTGTTCGGGCGCGATGGGCGAGAGAATTTGAATGCCCCGTTCCGGGTGCCCGAGCCTCGGCTTCCAGGTAGCGATATAGACGCTCTGCTGCAGATGGTGGCTGACCGGGTCGATGTAGGCGGGGTGGTCCTGCATCCGCTCCTGCGCCGTCCAACCGAACCCCTCCAGCTGCCTGATCACGGCGTGGTTATCCGTGCTGCCGGCACGCTCGATGGCGCTCAACAGTGCCCTGGTTGCCAGGTAGGCGGAGTGGGTGACATCACCCGGGTAGTCGATGCGGGTCTGGCCGTATCGCTGGCGGTAGCGAGCGACGAACTCCGCCGTTCCCGGCGTGTCCAGATTCCAGGCCCAGGTGGTGCCGAACAGTGGCCGCGGCGTGCCCGGTGCCGGGTAGATCTCCTCCCAGTCCACCTCGCCAACCACCCACGCCTGCCGGTTGAAAACCTCCGGGTCGATCTGCGAGAACAGTTTGATCTGGTTGCTGCCGCTGATGTTCACCGCAACGACATCGGCGTTCTTGCTCTCGACCTCTCGCAGCGCCTTTTGTGGATCGTGTAGTGCCACCGGAACCACCACCTCACCGACCACACTTCCTCCGTACTCGGCGATATATTGCCGGGACGCCTGGGCGCTGCTGTGGCCCCAGCTGTTGTCCTCGGTCAGCAACACGACCCGTTTCGACCGGGTTTGTTGCAGCGCGTACTCGAGCAACGCCCGATTGAAGTTCGCCGCGTTGGCGTCGAATACAAATTTGGTCCGATGGGCGTTTTCCACCGACTCCGAAGGGGACGAGGAGTTGGTGTTGATGAAGATCACCCCATGCGTCTGGCAGACGGCAGAGATGCTCGCCGCCACCCCCGAGTCGATGGCACCCAGCATGAAACCGACGTTGTTATCCACGATGAGGGCGTTGGTGACCTGCGCGGCGGTCCGGGGATCGAGGGTGGGGTTTCGGGATAGCAGAATCACCTGCCGCCCAAGGACGCCCCCACGGGTATTGAACTCCTCGATCGCCATCTCCGCCCCACGCCGATCGGACTCCGAATGCAGGGCGAAGCGCCCCGTCGTCGGCGCCACATGGGCAATGAGGATGGGTGGTTGCGTTTCGGCGCCGGCGACGGGGCCGAACAGCGCCAGGGAGAGCAGCAGGAAGTGACACAGCCGGCGCGAAACGCCACGCCAGTGTCGTTGGCCGAGGGGGTGGAAAGGTGCCATTGAAATTGAAATCATATCGATGCAACTCATCGCCCGACAGTAGGGTGGGTAACACTTTGTTTCAACTGGAGATCGGCGCCGAGCGCGATGTCGCTGACAGCGATCAACGTCTGGCCTGGAATTCCTGCCAGACATGCCCCGCATGCCAGCAGCCAGCACTCCGGCTGGGTTGAACTTAGCATGGCAAGCGGCGGGATGAAAGCAAAGCGTAGACTGGGACGGCCGCGTGAGCGCTGCTCTGGCAGCGAAGCGGTACGGCTACGCCGTGGGGCGTTCGCTGTCAAGCGTTGTACACGCCCGGGGGCCGCTCCAAGCCGCGGAGAGATTGGTCAGCATGAACGGTGCGGCGGGCGCGGTCGTCGGGGTAGATGGAAAATCGCCTTCAGCCGATAGGTCATGACCCAGGACTGCTTGCTGTACTACCACCACGACAATCGTTTCACTGAATGCTA
>JAXHUI010000061.1:0-11950 GCA_034189745.1 Pseudomonadota bacterium | reverse complement strand
CCACCACGCCGCGCTTCAACCCCCGTGAGGGCTGGGCGCCGACACCGACGATCTCGATGGTGCCCTGGGGGGTGATCTCACCCACCAGACAGACCACCTTCGAGGTGCCGATATCGAGTGCGACGATCATGTTATCTGCAGTCACCATAGTGTGTATGCTCTGAACCCGGCCGGTGCGGCGCAAAGGGATTGCCCCGATCTCATCTTCGCCGCCCGATTAAATGCAAAAATCAGGCCAGCCATCCCAAATAACGGCCAAGGGAAGCCGTGAGGCGGTATCGCCGCCATTTGAGTAAAAAAGCCACAGGCGACACCGCTTTTCCTATCGGCAAGTTGTTGCCGTTATTTAGCAATTTTTCTTTATTTTTCAGCAACCTGTTTTTACGAAGGGGAATGGGATTGCCGCTGGTCAAAATAGACCCAACCCCTTTTTTGCACCACAGCCATCAACACCCAATTTTGAATAACCGATGATCATGCAACACTTTATTTTGACAAAGCGCGAAATAATCAGAACTGGATATTGCATATTGAGGTTCCAGTACCGAAGAGCGATCAGGAGGCCATCGTCGTTTTCCTGCGCTAACAGCTTTTGCTGCCTCTGGATGAGCCGCTGGCCGGTGAGAGAGTGCCTGTGTGACAAGCTCTCCCGCTCCGGGCTGGAGCGTTGCCTGCGCCGTCATGGCGTCAGTAACCCGCACGACCTCAAGCCCAAGCCCCCCAAACCGGCACCAAAAAAGTTCAAAGCCTATCAGCCGGGATGCGACACCTATCCAGGGTTTTGATCACATCCGGCTGCGCTGCTACCAGAAGTACCAGAGCGCCACCATCGACGCCACCACCAGCGGAGCCAGCAACAGCAACGCCCGAAGATCGCCCAGCCAGCGCTGGATCAGAAGCAGGTACACCAGCGGGAAGGTGATGAACAGGCAGCTGATGGGGATCCACCAATCCAGCTGGCGAACGCCGTAGGCCATCGCAGCGACCAGGGTGAGCGCCCCCAGATTACCCGCCATCACCACGCTCACCGCACCGTAGCGGGTCCGCATGAACGGCGGGCGCCGCTCCGGCGGCAATTTGTTCAGCGCCCCGGCGCTCAGCGCCGCCGACATGGAGACCAGCCCGGTCGCCAGAAACAGATATAAAGCTGCGTACATCATCACTCTCCTTCAAATCAGCGCCGATTGTAAAAGATCGGCGCCCGTTGCGGTATCGCTATCCCGGCTATCCCGGGTCGGGAAAAGCCGACCCGGGTAGTGGTAGAATCACCCCTCGTCGTTTGTGATTCAGGTACACCGCCATGCCCGACTTTCTGGTTGCTGAAGCCATTGAAGATTACGCCTACCTACACACCCGCCCGGAGCCGCCGCTGCTGCAGGAGCTGATCGACCAGACCAACCTCGACATGGGCTGGCCGCAGAAGCTGTCGGGCCGTCTGGTCGGCCGCACCCTGAAGCTGCTCTCTGCCCTGGTGCAGCCGAAAAACGCTTTGGAGATCGGCATGTTCACCGGCTATTCCGCCCTCTCCATCGCCGAGGGGATGCCGGCCGATGGCAAGCTGATCTGCTGCGAGACCAACCCCCGCGCCATCGAATTTGCTCAAAGGTTCTTCGAGCGCAGCGAACACGGTCACAAGATCGAAGTGATCTTCGGTCGCGCCCTGGATACGCTGGCAACGCTGGACCTGGCGCTCGATTTCAGCTTCATCGATGCCGACAAGCGCAACTACCTCAACTACTACCAGCGGGTCAAACAGCTGACCCGCCCCGGTGGGCTGATCGTCCTCGACAACGTGCTCTGGTCGGGCAAGGTGCTACAACCCGAGTCGGAGATCGATGACGTTCTGGTGGCGACCAACCGTTTCATCGCCGCCGATCCAGAGGTGGAAAACGTCTTTCTCACCGTGCGCGATGGCCTCAACGTGGTGCGCAAGCTGCCATGAGGCGATGGCTTGGCCTGCTGCTTCTGCTGCTTCTGCTGCCAGTGGCGCTGGCGGGGCTGGCCTGGCTCACTCTGCCCTGGAGCGCCCCCTACCTGATCGAGCGCTGGCTGAGCGAGCGGGGCTTTGACGAGCCGGCACTCACCCTGCGCCACCCCTCATGGAAAAACCTGCGGCTCGATCACCTCAGCCTCAGCCAGAGCGTTGATGGCCACCGGCTGACGCTCCTGGCCGACAATATCGAGCTTCGCTTCACGCTGAGCAACCTGCTGCGCGGCGAGCTGATCGAACTGCGGGTGGAGCGGGCCCGAGTGGATCTCGTGGCCGATCGCTCCCTGAAAAGCCGGGCACAACAGCTCCAGCGGCAGCCAGAACCGATCGACCTGAACCGTTTCCACCCCGCCCAGCTATTCAGCTACGCGCCGTCGAGCCGGCTGGTGATCGCCCAACTGCAACTGAACTACAGGGCGCCGGAGCAGCCCCCGCTGACCCTGCTGGGCAATCTGGATCTGGAGCCGCAACGGCTGCAGGGGCGCTTCCAGATCCGGCTGGAGCAGCAACCGCTCGCTTACCTCGATCTCAACTTCGATCCCGCCTATCGGTTGCGGTTGCGCTTGAGCCGTGCCCGACAACCGCTGCTACAGAGCCAGTTGCAGCTATTCCCCGAGCCGCAACAATGGCGCGTGGAGGCGCAAACCTCGCTTCAGATCGAGCCCCTGCTCGCGGCCCTGGCACCCTTGCAGATCACCTTGCCAGCGGAGCTGCGCCGGCTCAGTGGCACGCTGACGCTGAACAGCCGGCTGACCCTGCCGGTGCAACTGCCATCCGATGCACAAGCCCTGTGGCAACTGGAGAGCCAACACCATATCTCGGCGCAGTTGAACCTGCCCGCTCGAAACACCTTTCCCAATAGCGAATTGAACCTGCAGGCCGCTCTGCACCCCCGCGATGGTTCAATTCAACTGCAGGTAGAACCCTCCACCCGACTGACAGTACAGCACCAGGATCTGCCCGAGCTGCCCCCGATCGGCCTGAGCGCCGAGCTGCAACTGTGGCCACAGACGATGCGGATCGAGGGCCCCATCACCCTGCGCACGCAAACCCCGCCGTTGCGGCTCGAGGGCGAACTGAGCCTGGATAGCCACCTCGATGGCCGACTGGGCCTGAACCTTCCCCCCGTTCAGCTCACCTCACTGTGGCCGACGCTGCGCCGCTGGCTGCCAGCGCAGACGCCCTGGCCCGACATCCAGCAAGGGCAGCTTCAGGCCCGCGGCGAGCTCCGCGTCGGCGAAGGCAGCTGGCAACTGGAGCTGCGACCGGCCCTGAGCGGGGTCAGCCTCAGCCTGAACAAGACCCAAATCCATGACCTGAATCTGGATAGCCGCCTCGAGCTTGCCCCGGATGACCGCCTGAGCGCCCGTGGTCGCTTCAGCATCGACCATACCGACGCGGGCCTGCGGATCCATGGCCCGGAGCTGCGCTACGCCCTCACCGGCTATGGCAACGGCCGCTACTGGTTGCAGTTGACCCCCTTCAGCCTGTCGGCGCTGGATGGCATCATCGCCGTGCCGGCGGTGGGGTTTGATCCGCTCGCGCCGGAATTTGAGACCCGTCTGGCCGTATCCGCCTTCGACCTGAGACGCATTTTGGAGCTGTACCCCCAGGAGGGTCTCTACGGCAGCGGAGTATTGGGTGGAGCGTTGCCGCTGCGTATCCGTGGCCGTGAGCTATACATCCAAAACGGTCACCTGCTCAGCGGCGCCGAAGGCGGCGTCATCCGCTATCAGCCCCCGCCCGACGTCGCCCGGATGGGGCAGAACAATCCCGGCCTCCAACTGGCGCTGGAGGTGTTGACCGATCTGCGCTTTGAGCTGCTGGAGGTCAAACTGAACTACCAGCCCAACGGCGACACCGACATCCACGCCCGGCTCAAGGGCCACAACCCCGACTGGCAACAGGGCCGTCCGGTGGATCTCAATCTGAACATCGAGGAAAACCTGCTCGCTCTGCTGCGCACCCTTCAACTCTCGGGGCGGGTCGCCGACTCCATCGACCGTCGTTTCCGCCGTTAGCCCGTTCCCGTCAAGGCTGCTTTCAGCTAAGCTGCTGCGCAATAATACCCATGCTGCGATTCCATCTCTGATCGCGTACCGCCCAGCAAGAAAAGGAACCCATTATGTCCCGCCGACAACTGCTGCCCGCACTGCTCTGCGCGCTTGGCCTGCTTGTCGCAGTCGGCTGCACCCCGACTGTACAGGTCGCCACACCATCCGAGCCGATCACCATCAATCTCAACGTGAAGATCAAGCATGAGATTCTGGTCAAGGTCGACAAGGAAATTGACGCCATGCTGGATGAAAACAGCGAACTTTTCTGAGGAACGAATCATGTCGCCCACACTGAACAAAATGCTGACCACACTCCTGCTGGCCCTGAGCCTGTGCACGCCCGCCTTTGCCCTTTCCCTGGATGAAGCCAAAGCCAGCGGATTGGTGGGAGAGCGAGCCACAGGCTACCTCGGCATCGTGACCGCCACCCCCAGCGCCGAGCTCAAAACGATGGTCGATGAGATCAACCGCAAACGCCGCGCCATCTACCAACGTAGAGCCAGCAAGGCCGGCGTTTCCCTGGAGATAATGGAGCTGCGCACCGGCCAGCGGCTGCAACAGATGACCCCTCCCGGGCAATACATTCAAGATGGCAACGGTCAGTGGCGGCGAAAATGAGGCGCCACGCCTGTCTCCTGCTCGGCATCGGCTGTATCGCCTCTGGCACGGCCACCGCTGCCATGGCGGTAACCGAGACAACCGCGGACGAAGCCGCTTCGATCAGCCCGGAGCAAAGCTGGACAGCCAATTTCTATTTTGAAAATGACATGTTCACCGACACCGACCAGCAATACACCAACGGGGTGCGACTGTCCTTTGTATCGCCGGAGATCGATAGTTTTATCGACGACCCCGGCCTCCCGGGCTGGATGCGTGCTGCCAACCGCCTGCTGGCACCGCTCGACCCCGAGCCGGTTCGACTGGGTGAGGATGTCAGTCATCGCCTGATCTTCACCCTGGGGCAATTGATGTTTACGCCGAAAGATCGAGAGCGCACCAGCATCGACCCGAATGACCGCCCCTACGCTGGCTGGCTCTATATGGGCTTTGGTTACCATACCCAGACCCGAAGCCGGATGAACTCCTTTGAGGTGAATCTGGGCATGGTTGGACCCGCCTCGCTGGCGCGGGAGTCACAGGACTTGATTCATGACCTGCGCGGCATAGACAAGTTTGAGGGCTGGGACAACCAACTGGGCAACGAACCGGGGCTACAGCTGATCTACGAACACAAAAACCGCTGGCTGCGCCGTTCTCTGGGCGGGAATTGGGAGCATGAGGTTCTGCTGCACGCCGGCGGCAGCTTAGGCAACGTTGCGACCTACCTGAATGCCGGGGCGGAATATCGCATCGGCCTGCATCTGCCGCATGACTTTGGTACCTCGGCACTGCGTCCGGGAGGCGATAACAGCGTACCGGGGCGAGGCGATCCCCGTTTTCAGCACCACTGGGGCGTTCACGGTTTTGTGTCACTCGATGGTCGCTGGGTAGTGCGAGACATTTTTCTTGACGGTAACACCTGGCGCGACAGCCACAGCGTAGACAAGAAACCACTGGTCGGCGATGTCGCCTTTGGTATTGCCGCCACCTGGCAGCAGTGGAAGCTTTCCTACGCCCGCATCTACCGCACACGCCAGTTTGAAACTCAGCAGGGCAACCACAATTTCGGCTCAATTGCTGTTTCCTATACGTTTTAGCCATTACCTCGAGCCGAGTTAAGGGCTATTACTGAAGAGCGATACAACCGTAAACCTCCTTACCCCCCTGGGTGCGACATTATGTCTCAAGCCAGGCATAGCGCCTTTCTCTAAAATATCTCCACTTTATCACCCATTATGGGCACCTCTTTCGTGGTCGACCGCACCAAGACGGATCGCTATTGGTGGTGCATCTATCAGGGAAGAGACAGGAGATACTATGAACCGCACCCACCCCCGCTCAGGATTCAGGCCCGGCCTGCTGGCCACGGCCATCGCCTGCGCCTCGCTTGCCCCCGCCGCCCAGGCGCAAACCAGCGCCCCCGAACCGGTGCTGGTGGTGAGCAAGCCCGCCCCCGAGCCCCTCGACCCAGGGCTGCAGCAATCCCCCGCGCTGATCCAGATGTTGCGCGCCGCCACCAATGACAGTGCCAGCCTGCTGCGCGATCTTCCCGGCGTCAGCCTGAACCCGGCCGGCGCCGTGTCCAGTTTGCCCGCCATCCATGGGCTTGCCGACGACCGGCTGCGGATCAAGGTGGATGGCATGGACCTGATCGCCGCCTGTCCCAACCACATGAACCCGCCGCTTTCCTATGTCGAGCCAAGCAACCTGGGGCTGCTGAAGGTTTATGCGGGCATCTCCCCGGTCAGCGTCGGCGGCGACAGCATTGGCGGCACCATCATTGCCGAAAGGCCCGCAGCGGAATTTGCCCGCCCCGGCGGTGAAAGCCTGACCAAGGGCGAAGTGGGAGCCTTCTACCGCAGCAACGGTGACGCTCGCGGCGGCCACCTGAAGGCCACCCACGCGAGCGAAACCCTGAGCATCAACTACAGTGGCTCCTGGAGCAAGGCCAACAACTACACGGCGGGGGATGATTTCAAGACGTTCACCGAAACCGGCAGGCCCGGCCACACCCTGGCCCTGGACGAGGTCGGCTCGACCGCCTACGAGGCGGAAAACCACGCGCTCGGGCTGGCGTTCAAGGCCGGTGACAGCCTGTTTGAAACGCGCCTGAGCTACCAGGAGATGCCGGAGCAGCTCTACCCCAACCAGCGCATGGACCTGGTGGACAACACCCAAAAGCTGGCGAACCTCAAATGGAGCCACACGTTCGACTGGGGTGTAGTGGCCGCCAGCGCCTACCATGAAAGCGTCGACCACGCCATGGACTTCGGCGCGGACAAGCGGTTCTGGTATGGCGCCCTCTCCGGGCCGGGCAACCCGTGCAGCCCGATCGGCTTCATGGTCGATGGCATGATGAACACCTGCGCCGCCGGGATGCCGATGTACACGGAAAGCCAAACCAACGGCTTCAGCCTGAAGGCCGACATCGAGCTGAGCGCCAACCGGCTGCTGCGTGTGGGTAGCGAGCTGCAGCGCTACCGCCTCGACGACTACTGGACCCCATCCGGTGGCGGCATGGGGCCGGATCGATTCCTCAACATCAACAACGGTCAGCGCGATCGCAGCGCGCTGTTCGCCGAGCTGGAATCGACCCACGGCGCGCGCTGGACAACCCTGCTGGGGGTGCGCTACGAGCGCGTCGAAACGGATGCGGATGAGGTGCATGGCTACAGCATGATGGCCAATCAGGCGACCGAGTCGGCCGCCTTCAACGCCCAGGAGCGCAATCAAACCGACGACAACGTCGATCTGACGGCGCTCGCCCGCTACCGATACAGCGATCATCTGGATATCGAGCTGGGGCTGGCGCGCAAGGTACGCTCCCCCAACCTCTACGAGCGCTACACCTGGTCCACCTGGCCCATGGCCGCCACCATGAACAACTTCGTCGGCGACGGCAACGGCTACGTCGGTGACGTGAACCTGGAACCCGAAACCGCCTACACCGTTTCCGCCACCTTCGACTGGCATGGCACCGAGCGTCGCTGGAGCGTGGCGGCGACCCCCTTCTACACCCATGTGGATAACTACATCGACGCCATCGCCCTGCCCGGCTGGAGCGAAGATCAGTTCAACGTGCTCAAATACACCAACCAGTCGGCCCGGCTCTACGGGCTCGATCTCACCATGCAACTGCCACTGGCAAGCAATGGCTGGGGCGAGTGGGGCTTCAAGGGGGTGATCAACTACACCGATGGCGAAAACCGCGACACCGACGACCCTCTCTACAACATCATGCCGCTGAATGGGCGTTTCACTCTGACCCAGCAAAAAGGGGGATGGAACAACGCGCTGGAGTGGGTGGTCGTCGATGCCAAGGATGACGGCTCCGATCTGCGTAACGAGATCGAGACCGCCGGCTACACGCTGACCAACCTGCGCGCCAGCCACCGCTGGGATCAGCTGCGCCTCGACCTCGGCGTGGAAAACCTGTTCGATCGCGGCTACGCCCTCCCCACCGGCGGCGCCTATATCGGTCAGGGAGCCACCATGGCAATGAACGGCATCCCCTGGGGCATCGCGGTGCCGGGCATGGGGCGCTCCGCCTACATCGGCATCAGCGTGCAGTTCTGAGCCGCGGCCAACGTCCTGCTGCGCCCGATTCCCTGCTAGAATGCCCTCATTTGAGCAACGACTCGGGACCGGTCCGCCATGAATGAACACACTCTGCCCCCGCTACACGCCCTCGAGCAGCAGGACGCCTTTGGCCGTCGCCACATCGGCCCATCCGCGGCGGAAACCGCCGCCATGCTGGCGGAGCTGGGGCTCGACAGCCTCTCCGAGCTGATCGATCAAACCGTCCCCGACTCCATCCGCCTGCAGCAGCCGCTCCCCCTGGCCGCGCCCAGAACGGAAGCCCAGGCGCTGGCGGAGCTGAAAGCGATCGCCGCCCAGAACCAGATCCGGCGCTCCCTGATCGGCATGGGCTACCACGACACCCTGACCCCCAATGTGATCCTGCGCAACGTGCTGGAAAACCCGGGCTGGTACACCGCCTATACTCCCTACCAACCGGAAATCTCCCAGGGCCGCCTGGAGGCGATGCTGAACTACCAGCAGATGGTGCTGGACCTGACCGGCCTGGATCTGGCCAACGCCTCCCTGCTGGATGAAGCCACCGCCGCCGCCGAGGCGATGACCCTGTGCAAACGTGTGAGCAAGGCCAAGCGAGCCCAGGTGTTCCTGCTGGATGAGGAGCTGCACCCGCAGACCATCAGCGTCATCCAGACCCGGGCCGAACCGCTGGGCTATGACGCTATCGTGGGCGACCTGGACACCCTGCTGGAGCAGCATGAAGCCTTCGGCGTGGTGGTGCAGTACCCCGGCAGCAGCGGCGTGGTGCGCGACTGCTCGGCCCTGATCGAAAAAGCCCACGCCCGTAACGCGCTGGTGTGCGTGGCGGCGGACCTGCTCAGCCTCGTGCTGCTCACCCCGCCGGGCGAGATGGGCGCCGACGTGGTGTTCGGCTCGAGCCAGCGGTTCGGCATCCCCATGGGTTACGGCGGCCCCCACGCCGCCTTCTTCGCCACCCGGGAGGCGTACAAGCGATCGGTGCCGGGCCGCGTCATCGGCGTATCGGTGGACAGCCGCGGCAAGCCGGCGCTGCGCATGGCGATGCAAACCCGGGAGCAGCATATCCGGCGCGAAAAAGCGACCTCCAACATCTGCACCGCCCAGGCGCTGCTGGCCAACATGGCCGCCTTCTATGCGATCTACCACGGCCCCGAGGGGCTGAAAACCATCGCCGCCCGCATCCACCGCCTGACCGATCTGCTGGCGGCGGGCCTGAAACGCAACGGCCTGACCCTGACCCACGCGAGCTGGTTCGACACCCTCTGCATCGCCGCCGGCGACCGGCGCGACTCACTCTATCAGGCCGCCCGGGCAGCGGGGTTCAACCTGCGCAAACGGGGCGATCAGCAACTGTGCATCAGCCTGGATGAGCGTTCCGACCGGGCCGAGATCGAAGCGCTCTGGAGCGCGCTGCTAGGAGACGGGCACGGCCTGGAGATCGACGCGCTGGACGACGAGCTGGTGCGCAACGGCTCCAGCTCCATCCCCGCCGGGCTGGAGCGCCGCACCCCCTTCCTGACCCACCCGGTATTCAACCGCTACCACAGCGAGACCGAAATGGTGCGCTACCTGAAGCGGCTGGAAAACCGCGACCTGTCGCTGGTCCACAGCATGATCCCGCTGGGCTCCTGCACCATGAAACTCAACGCCAGCAGCGAGATGATCCCGCTCAGCTGGCCCGAGTTCGCCGCCCTGCACCCGTTCGCGCCGCCGGAACAGGCCCGGGGCTACAAAACCCTGATCGACTCACTGGCGGCCATGCTCCAGGCGATCACCGGCTTCGACGCCATCAGCATGCAGCCCAACTCCGGCGCGCAAGGGGAGTACGCGGGGCTGCTGGCCGTTCGCCACTACCACCGCGCCCAGGGCCAGAGCCAGCGCAACGTCTGCCTGATCCCCACCTCCGCCCACGGCACCAACCCGGCCTCGGCCGTACTGGCCGGCATGCAGGTGGTGCTGATCGACTGCGACTCCCGGGGCAACGTGGCGATCGACGACCTGCGCGCCAAGGCCGAAGCCCACGCCGAAACCCTCGCCTGCCTGATGATCACCTACCCCTCCACCCACGGCGTATACGAAGAGGAGATCCGCGAGATCTGCGCCATCATCCACGCCCACGGCGGCCAGGTTTACATGGATGGCGCCAACCTCAACGCCCAGGTGGGGCTCACCCGCCCGGCGGAGATCGGCGCCGACCTGGCCCACCTGAACCTGCACAAAACCTTCTGCATCCCCCACGGCGGCGGCGGCCCTGGCATGGGCCCCATCGGCGTCAAGGCACATCTGGCCCCCTTCGTCGCCAACCACCCGGTGATCCCCATCGACGGCCCCAGGCGAGAAAACGGCGCCGTCTCCGCCGCCCCCTGGGGCAGCGCCAGCCTCCTGCCGATCAGCTGGGTTTACATCACCCTGATGGGCAGCGAAGGGCTGCGACAGGCCACCGAGTACGCCATCCTCAACGCCAACTATCTGGCCGAGAAACTGCGCCCCCACTACCCGATCCTCTACTCCGGCCGCAACGGACGGGTGGCCCACGAGTGCATCATCGACCTGCGCCCCCTCAAGGCACGCACCGGCATCAGCGAAGAAGACGTGGCCAAACGGCTGATGGACTACGGCTTCCACGCACCGACCATGTCCTTCCCGGTGCCCGGCACACTGATGATCGAGCCGACCGAATCCGAGTCCAAAGCCGAGCTGGACCGCTTCATCACCGCGCTGGTGAAGATCCGCGAAGAGATCGCCCAAGTGGAAGCAGGCACCCTGGACCCCCACGACAACCCGCTGAAAAACGCCCCCCACACCCAAGCCGATCTGATCGACCCACAGTGGAACCACCCCTACAGCCGCGAACAGGCCGCCTTCCCGGCCCCCTGGCTGCAGCACGCCAAACTCTGGCCCGCCGTCAACCGCGTCGACAACGTCTACGGCGACCGCAACCTGTTCTGCGCCTGCCCGCCACCGGCGGCGTATCTGGAATAACCGCCAGGCCGGGGTGGCGCCGCCGGCCCTGGGCGCCACCTGCACACCCAGGGAATAGGGACCGGCGCGCAAAGACCGCCCCGCACCCATCGTCTCTTCACTCTGGAACGGTTTGTACGGTGTTTTTCGCGTACTCTGACAAACGCTATCGTGGCCACATGTTCCTCACCCTCGAGGATGCCATCGCGGCTTTTGGGGTCGAGCGCAAAAGTCAGCCCAATGGCGCGGCCCGAGCCCACCGGGCTCGGAATGAGAGCAGATTCGTGAACGCTATTGCCGGATTTGGCAATTCCCTATCAAGCACTTGTTGCCAACATCCTTCATAACTATGTAGAAGGTCGCTTGCACGAGGATCGATAGCTGACCAGGCCATCCACCGGATGCCAACCTCTTCGCCTGGCTGCGGTTTCTTCAGTACGCTTTGGTACCTTATACCACTTGTGATTCTTGCCGGAGTCACTAAGCCACCTTGGTTCAAAGGTGTTGTTGGCGAGTTTATCGTCAATTTCCTGACTGCGTGACTCAAAATCCCCATCATCCCCCTGCAGGCCGTAACCACGGCCCCTGCGACGGTAAAATGGGCGCCATCGTCCCTTCACCCGGACAGTGCTGTTTTACCATGGCCATGCGACCTTCACACTCGAACAGTCCACCCCACGGCGGTCTGGCGCTAGGATGACCCCACCGCTCAAGAGCGCCCGTTCGATCACCAAGCGCCACGGCATCCCCACGATCGATCTCATCC
>JAXHUI010000060.1:0-12175 GCA_034189745.1 Pseudomonadota bacterium | reverse complement strand
TGACCATGGCCAACGTGGCACATGAACCGGTGAAAAAAGCGATGAACCGCATCCGCGAGCTCAGCGCCGATGAAGAAGCCCGCCGCCTGGCCTTCGTGCGCGAACGCGCCCTGCGGGATGAGGTGTCATTCATCAACGACGCCGAAAGGCGAGGACGGCGGGAAGGGCGGATGGAAACAATGCGTGAGACGGCCCGCAATCTGATTGCCATGAATGTACTGAGCGATGCCCAAATTGCTCAGGCGTCCGGCCTGACAGAGGCGGAGGTCAAAGCCATTCGTGAGACAGTTGACCATGGCCAACGTGGCACATGAACCGGTGAAAAAAGCGATGAACCGCATCCGCGAGCTCAGCGCCGATGAAGAAGCCCGCCGCCTGGCCTTCGTGCGCGAGCGCGCCCTGCGGGATGAGGTGTCATTCATCAACGATGCCGAGAGGCGAGGGCGGCGGGAAGGGCGCATCGAAGGAGAATCCAGACTCCTGCGCAAAATGATCGAGATAAAGTTCGGCGCCATTCATGAATGGGCTGAAGCGGTACTGCGCTCTGCCGACTCCGAGCAGATCGACCGGTGGGCTGAATCGATCTTGACCGCCGAAAGCCTCGAAACCCTGCTGGGTAAACAGTGAAGGCCGAAAAACCATGGGGCACCCTCTTGTGTGACAGGGCGTGGTAGGCTCACCGGAGAGTGGTGTTGGGTTGGGCCGCTATGCGCGGCGTATCCACACTACAAAGGTTCGCCTCGACCCTCGCTGCTCAGCGGCTTACAGCCACTCCAGCAGGGTACCCAACACCTGGAGCATATCCTGCTCATCGCGGTTATGCTCCAGCCGGAACAGGGCGGCTACTAGGTTGCGCATGCTGTCGGACCAGTCGGGCCGGTTGATGATGGCGCCCTCACCCTCTACGCTGACCCCAATCTCTTCTATACTGGCAGCCAGATTGGCTGACTCGGATTCGATGATATGAACAAACGACGCAACGCGCTGCATCGGCTGGTAGTACCAGTCATGGTAACTGCTTTGGTGGCACCGCAGGTTTCGGCGGCCTGGGAGGATCTGATCAAGCAGGGGCAAAAAGTGCTGGAAGGCAGCAGCGGCTCGGAGCCGTCCGCGCCAGCGCTGCCGGCGGGGGTGGACGCGGCCACGCTGGCACAAGGGCTGAAGGAGGCGCTGCGGGTGGGGGGTGAGCGCGCCATTGGCCAGTTGGCCGCAAGCGATGGTTACTATGCTCACCCCGATGTGCGCATCCCGTTGCCCGGGGTGCTGGCAAGCGGGGCGGGGCTGTTGCGCCGGGCCGGGCTGGAATCCTATGTGGAAGCGTTCGAACGCAGCATGAACCGCGCCGCCGAGCAGGCGATCGGTGAGGCGACGCCCGTGTTTCTCGATGCGCTGGCGGCGATGAGCCTCGAGGATGCGCGCCAGATCTACGCTGGGGGCGATGCCGCCGCCACCGAGTATTTCCGCGCCAAAACCTCAGCCCAGCTCCAGCAGCGGCTGCAGCCGTTGGTCAGTGAAGCGATGGCGGCCAGCGGCGTGACCCAGGCGTATGAGGTGCTGGTGCAACAGGCCGAGTCCCGGATGCCGCTGTTGCAGGGGTTCAGCCCCGATCTGACGGCGCATGTGACCTCCAGTGCGCTCGAGGGGCTGTTTCTACGCTTGGCCAATGAGGAGCGCCTGATTCGGGAGCAACCTGCCGCCCGGACGACGGCGCTGCTGCGGCAGGTGTTCGGCGCCTGATCGGGAGCGGTCAGGCACGGCCTGGTTTCTCCTCTTTTTGCCGGGCTTGTTCGAGCGCTTCCGGCCCGGCTTCGATCTCGACATGCTCCTGTTCGTCCGGTGTCTCTTCCGGTTTGCTCAGGTCGTCGTCGTGCTCCTCCATCTGCCAGGGCAGGATGCCTGGTGATACGTGGAGGAAGTGCAGGTATTTCTCGAACTGGTCGAGAATATCGTTGATGATCTCCTGCTCATCATAGCCGTAAACGTCATAGGCCTGGCCGCCACGACGCAGGAACACCTCGGCGCGGTAGTAGTGCTGGTCGCCATCCGGGTCGCGATCCATCTCCGGGTAGGCGAAGGTGGGCATGGCGTAGCCGCGCAGGCGGATCTCGTAGGTGAACTCCAGCTCCCCCGGCTTGATCACATCGAGATGGGTGCGCCAGTTGTGCTCGTCGAAGGTGACCTCGGCGGGCCACCCCTTCGCCGTCAGCTCCTGCTGCACCCGCTCCATGCTGCTGTAGGCCCTGGTGCGAATGAACTGCTCCACCTCCTCTTTGCTGGGGAAGTTGACCAGCGAGGCCAGGCGCCTTTTCCAGAGGCCGGTTCCCAGTTTGCCGCTGCCGGTTTGCCGGTGGCTCTGCATGTGGCTTTGCAGGCTGGCTTCATGGTGCTGCTCGATCACCAGCGCCCGCCACATCCCCACCATGGCGATCAGCATGATGATGGCAAAGGGCAGCGCACTGACGATGGAGGCGGTCTGCAGTGCCCCCAGGCCACCGGCCAGCAGCAGTACCGCCGCCACGACACCTTCGGTGGTCGCCCAGAACACCCGCTGCCAGACCGGGGTGTGCAGCGCGCCGCCGGAGGCCAGGGAGTCGATCACCAGCGAGCCGGAGTCCGATGAGGTGACAAAGAAGGTGATGATCAAAATAACGGTGATGAATGAGACGATCGATGTCAGCGGCAGCTGTTCGAGCAGTTTGAACAGCGCGATGGCGTGATCGTTCTGCACCTCTTGAATGAGCTGGGTGTAGCCATCCACCATGATCAGATGCAGCGCGGTATCGCCGAATACCGAGAACCAGAGGAAGGTGAAGATGGTCGGCACCAGCATGACACCCACCACAAACTGGCGGATGGTTCGGCCCCGGCTGATCTTGGCGATGAACAGGCCGACGAAGGGGGCCCAGGCGATGGTCCAGCCGAAAATGAACAGGGTCCAGTTGCCGATCCAGTCGCTGGCGGTGTAAGCCTGCAGGCTGAAGGTACGCTCGACGATGTTACTCAGGTAGCTGCCGGTGTTTTCAACGAAGGTCGTCAGGATGAAAACGGTCGGGCCGACCACGAAGACGAACAGCATCAGCAGGATCGCCAGCGCGATATTGATCATCGACAGACGTTTGACCCCCTTGTCCATCCCCGCCACCACGGAGAGGGTGGCCAGCCCGGTGATCGCCGCGATGGCGATGACCTGGAAGGTGGTGTTGACCGGAATGGAGGGGAACAGGTAATTCACCCCCGCATTGATCTGCGCCACCGACAGCCCCAGGGTGGTAGCGATGCCGAACAGGGTGCCGAGAATGGCAAAGGTATCCACCGTGTGGCCCATCCAGCCGTGGATGCGGTCGCCGATCAGGGGGTAGAGGGTGGAGCGCATCGCCAGCGGCAGGCCGTGGCGGAAGGCAAAATAGGCCAGGGAGAGCCCCACCAGGCCGTAGATGGCCCAGATATGGAATCCCCAGTGGAAGTAGGCGATCTGCATCGCCTGTTTGGCGGCATCGACCGTTTCGGGTACCCCCACCGGCGGTGAGGCGTAGTGCAGCACCGGCTCGGCAACGCCGAAGAACAGCAGAGCGATGCCGTAGCCGGCGGAAAACAGCATGGCGAACCACGATTTGAAATCATACTCAGGCAGGGCGTGGTCTGGCCCCAGCTTGGTGTTGCCCCAACTGCTGAACGCCACACTGACGATGAAGATCAGAAACAGCGCGACGGCGAGCATGTAGAACCAGCCGAAACTGGAGGTGACATAGGCCAGGGTGTCGGAAAAGACTTTGCCGGCCAGCTCCGGGTTGCTGACCGTACCGATCACCATCAGGGCGATGACGATAACGGAGGGCAAAAACACCGGCAGCAAAATGGCCGAGTTCCATTCACGTTTTGCGCTCGTCATGGATGACTCCTTATTGGCGACTTGCGATCGGGTCGACCGGAAACAGAGTGTTAACCGGATCAGCCACGGGGCAGTATGGCAATAACTCGGTGTATGGCAAAACGGCAGCTCTCTGTTTCAGCTCGCCCATGGCGCGGGCGCGGCGGGAAATGGCAGGTTGAAACTGCTTTTCAAAGGGGGATTTTCGCCGCCGCAACGGGGTAGAATGGCGGCAGATTCGATCAAAGGAGCTGTGCGAGTGCCCCGGTTTTATCCTCCAGGCCATGGTATCGTTTTGGCGCTGCTGCTGGCGGGGCTTGCCCCCCCTGTTTTGGCGGCCCGGTTCGAGCTTGGCGGGGTGGAGAATGAGTTGGCCGATAACGTGCGGGCGATGTTGACCCTGGACGACGCGATGGCACGAACGCCGCTGCCGCCGGCCAGCCGACTGCGCTATCTGCACCGGCAGGCGGCGGATGAGATCCGCCGCGCCCTGCAGCCGTTCGGCTACTACAACCCGGTGCTGCAACTCGAGCTCGACCTGGAGGGGCCCCAAGCACAGTGGCTGGCCCGCTACCGGGTGGAGCCCGGCCCGCGCACCCATATCCGCTCCGCCCGCTTGGAGCTGGAAGGGGAGGGGGCGGACGATCCGGTGTTGCAGCAGGTGCTGGCGGATACCCCCCTGCGCAGCGGCGCCCCCCTGCGCCATGCCGACTACGCTGCCCTCAAAAGCAGTCTGCAATCGCGCGCGGCGGAGCGCGGCTACTATGAAGCCCGCTTCCGGCGCAGCGAGATCCGGGTCTACCCGGAGCTGAATCTGGCCGATCTGGAGCTGATCTACGACACCGGCGTGCGGGCCCGGATCGGGGCGATTCGCTTCGACCCGGTGCCGGTGTCGGAGAGGCTGCTGCGACGTTACCTTCCTTTCCAGCCGGGCGATCCGGTCGAGACCGTGCGGCTGGTGGAGCTGCAACGCAATCTGATCAACAGCGATTACTTTGCCGATGTGGAGGTCAGGCCGCAGCTGGCGGAGCTGGAAAACGCGCAGCTGCCGATCGAGGTCAAACTGACGCCACGCAAACGCAACCTCTATCAGGCCGGCTTCGGTTACGGCACCGACACCGGCGCCCGGATGCAGTTGGGCCTGACCCGCCGCTGGGTCAACAGCCGCGGACACACGCTGAACAGCCGCCTGCGGCTCTCCGAGATTCGCCAGCAATTTACCACCAGCTATGAAATTCCCGGCACCAACCCGGTGACCGATCGTTTTGGGTTGAACCTCAAGGCGCAGGATGAGCAATCCGACACCATCGATGCCCGCACCTATTCGCTCGGTGGCAGCTGGGTACAGCAGATCGGGGCGTGGGAGCGGCGCCTGTCGCTGGATTGGGAGCACGAGAACTGGGTGTTCGAGGGGGTGGAGCAGGACTCCACCCTGCTGATTCCCCGGGCCCGTTTCACCCGTACCGTCGCGGACAACCGCCTCGATCCCAGCCGGGGGCACCAGATCAGCGTTGGCCTCGGCCTGGCGGCGGAAGATCTGCTCTCCGATACCGACCTGCTGCAGCTGGATCTGCGCGGCAAGCGGGTGGATACCCTCTCCGAGCGCTGGCGCCTGCTCACCCGGGGCGAGCTGGGCATCACCGTGATCGACTCGGTGGATGACCTGCCGGCGACGATGCGCTACTACGCCGGTGGCGACAGCAGTGTACGGGGCTATGACTACCAGTCGCTGGGGCCGGAGGGGCGCGATGGCGATGTGGTGGGCGGGCGTTATCTGCTGACCGGTAGTGTGGAGGTGGACTACCGGGTGCGCGAAAACTGGCGGGTGGCCGCCTTTGTCGATACGGGCAACGCCTTTGATGATTTCGATACCGAGCTGAAAACCGGGGCCGGCTTCGGCGCCCGCTGGCAATCCCCAGTGGGGCCGGTACGGCTCGATCTGGCCATGCCGCTGGATGAGAGTGGCTGGCGCATACATTTTACCCTGGGGCCTGATCTGTGAGACCACTATTACGCTGGAGCCTGGCAACGCTGCTGTTTCTGCTGCTGGCCACGCTGCTGTCGCTGGCGGCGATCCTGTTTCTGCCCTCCGGGGCCCGCTTTGCCCTCAACCTGGGCGCCAATCTGCTGCCCCAGCTGGAGCTGGAGGGGGTCGATGGCACCCTGACCTCGACCCTGCGGATAGAGCAGTTGCGCTTTACCCAGGCGGGGCTGGCGGTCGAGGTGGAGCAGTTGACGCTGCACTGGGACCTCTGGGCGCTGCGCCAGCCCCGGCTGCAGGTGGATCGACTCAGCGCCGCCCGCGTGCATATCACCCTGCCCGCGACCACCGAACCGGCCGCGCCGCCAGAGGAAACGGGCGGTTTCCAACTGCCGCCGCTGCCGGCGCTGGAGCTGCCACTGCCGCTGGTGCTGGAGCGGTTCGAGCTGGGCCAGGTCACGCTCACTCAGGGAGATCAGGTGTTGCTGGAGCAGCTGGGGGTCACTCTGGCCCTGCATAGTGAGGGGCCGTTGCTGCTGGTCGACACGCTGCGACTGGAGCAGCCGGGCAGCCAGCTGCGGGCGAGCGGCTGGACCGAGCCGGCGCGACAGTTTCTGAGCCACCTGGAACTGCAGGGCTCCACCGACCTGACCCACTGGGTGCGGCTTTCGCACTGGCCGCAGACACTGCCGCTGAGCGGCGATCTGGTGCTGGAGCTGGATGGCGAGCGGCGCCAACTGCAACTGCAGTTGCAGGCGCGCCAGGGGGATACGGTGGTGCGGTTGCAGTCGCAGGTGGAGGCCGGTGAGGCGATCCGGATCGCCTACCAACTGCAGGCCGAGGGGATCGACCCGGCCCTGGCGGCGCCGGACTGGCCGGGGCGGTTGGCGCTGGCGGCCAGTGGCCGGGTGGAGTTGGGGGCGGGGCTACCGCACCTGTCGCTCCAGCTGCAGTCACTGCAGGGGCCGTTGCGCCAGCAGCCCTTCAGCGTGAGCGCCGCTCTGAGCGGTGATACCCGGCAGTGGCGGATCGGCGCGCTCGATCTGCGCTACGCCGGGGCGCGGGCGCAGGCAAAAGGTGCGCTCAGTGAGCGTCTGGATGTGAGCTGGGAGCTGCAGGCCCCCGATCTGGCGCGGCTTCTGCCGCAGGCGCGGGGGCAACTGTCGGCCAGTGGACAGCTGCAAGGGGCGCTGCAACTGCCCGCCGTCACCGCCCGCATCCGCGGCCAGGGGTTGGGCTATGCCGATCAGGTCAGCCTGGAGCGCTTGCGTGGCGATCTGGCGCTGGATCTGTCCGGTGGCAGCGACTGGAAGGTCGATCTGCAACTGGATAACGCCGCCGCGGCCGGGCAAACGATCGCGCAGGCCGGGTTGAGCCTGCAGGGCAAGCCGGAGCAGCACCGTCTGAAGCTGACGGCCAACGGCTCCCCCGGTCGGGTGGAGCTGACCGCCGCCGGGGGCTGGAACCCGTCGCAGCGGCGCTGGCTGGGCCGGCTCGAAGGGCTGGAGCTGCAGCCGGAGCCGCTCAGCCACTGGCGCTCGCGGGCCCCGGCCGAACTGATGCTGTCGCCGCAGGCGTACCGCCTGGAGCGGTTCTGTCTGGATGAGCAGAGCGCCGGCGGGCGTCTCTGCCTGCAGGCCGAAGGGGATTTTGCCGGTCGTACCGCCGCCCGGGTCCAACTAGACCGGTTGGCACTGGCGCTGTTCGAGCCCCTGCTTGGCGGCATGCGGCTGACACCAACCGTTTCCTTGCAGGCACAGCTCACGCAGCAACCCGGTGGTCGGCCCACGCTGCAGGCAACCCTCGACACCTCCGCCGGTGAGCTCACCCCGGCCGGGGCGGAGGAGTCGGTACCGCTCGCCCCGCTCACTGCCCGGATCGCGCTGACCGAGGATCGGCTGCAGGTCAGTGCCGACAGTGAGCTGCCGCTGGTCAACGGCGCGATCAATCTGACGCTGGCGGTCAGCGATCTCAGCCGACAGCAGCGCCTGCGCGGCCAGCTGCGACTGAACGCCGATGAGCTGAGTGATGTGCAGATTCTGCTGCCGCAACTGCAAAACCTGCGCGGGGTGGTGCGCGCCGAACTCAACCTGGCGGGTACGTTGGCCAAGCCCGAGTTGGCGGGGGAAGCCAGTTACCGGGAGGGTAGTGTGGAGCTGCCGGCGATGGGGTTGCTGATCGCCCCGATCGAGCTGCAACTGACCCAGGCGCGCTATCCCGGTCTGATCCGCTTCACCGGATCGGCCCGCTCCGGTGGCGGCGGCTTGCAACTGGAGGGAGAGTATGACCTGGAGCAGCGCCGCGGCGAGCTGACACTCATGGGCGAGCGCTTTACCGCCATGAACACGCAGGAAGTACAGGCCCTGATCAGCCCCGACCTGAGCCTGAAGCTGTCGCCCCAGGCGATCCGGCTGGGGGGAACCCTGCGTGTGCCCCAGGCGCTGATCTCCACCCCCAAATCGCGCGCCAGCGCCGTTGAACCCGCCGCGGATGTCGTCATCGTCAAGGAGGGGGAGGCTGGCGCAAAAGAGCCGGCGCTCCCCGTGTATGCCGACCTGCGCATCGAACTGGGCGATGAAGTGCGCGTCGACGCGCTGGGCTTCAAGGGGCGCCTGCTGGGGGCGCTGCGGGTGGAGGAATCACCGGGCCAGAGCACACGGGCAACGGGCAGTATCCGGGTGGAAAGTGGCGCCTACCGGCTCTATGGCCAGGATCTGCAGATCCAGCGCGGCAGCCTGGTGTACGCGGCCGGGCCGATAGACAACCCGGGGCTCGATCTGCGCATCGGCCGCAAGGTGGATGAGGTAAC
Organism: Pseudomonadota bacterium; assembly: GCA_034189745.1. GTDB lineage: Bacteria > Pseudomonadota > Gammaproteobacteria > Pseudomonadales > Balneatricaceae > Marinobacterium. The sequence continues at coordinate 3,517 of JAXHUI010000060.1, read as the reverse complement.
GGTGGGCGCCAATATCAGTGGCACGCTGCGCCAGCCGCGCATGGATCTTTATGGCGAGCCGGCCATGCCCGATAGCAGCGTGCTCTCCTACCTGCTGCTGGGCAAGGCGCCGGGGGAAAGCTCCGCCGGTGAACAGCAGATGATGCTACAGGCGGCCATGGCGCTGGGCATGGATCAGGGTAACAAGATCGGCGCCAACCTGCGGGAGGCCTTTGCGCTGGACGAGTTTGGCTTCGACAGCGATGCCGGTGGCGACTCCGCCTTTTTCATCGGCAAATACCTCTCGCCCAGACTCTATCTGCGCTACGGCGTGGGGGTGATGGAGGCGGTGAACACCCTCAGCCTGCGGTACAAGCTGAGTGAAAAGTGGCGCCTCGAGGCGCAGAGCAACCTGCTGGGCAGCGGCGCCGACCTGCTCTACACCCTGGAGCGTTGACGCCGCGCCCGGCGGCAGGGTGCGAATCAGCGCAACAGCAGCAGCGGCACCTCGCTGTGTTGCAGCATCCAGTGGGTCATGCTGCCAAGCAGGAACTGGCGGATGCGCGAGTGGCCCCAGGCACCCATCACCAGCAGGTCGATCTGCTGCGCGGCCACATACTCCAGCAGGGTAGTGCGCACCTCCTCCTGCTCCAGCTCGGCGGTGGTTACCTCGAACCCGACCCCCGCCAGCATGGTTTTGGCGTTGGCCAGCTGTTCACGCTGCCGCTCCAGCCGCTTGCCGGCCATCACCAGATGACAGGGGATCCCCTTGAGCAGGGGGCTTTGCGCCACCGTTTTCAGCGCCCTGTTGGCGGTGACGCTACCGTCATAGGCGAGCATGAAACGCTCCGGTGGCCGGAACCCCTCCACGGCAACCAGAATCGGTTTGTGCAGGGTTCGGGTGACATTTTCCAGATGGCTGCCCACCGCCTTGCTGTCGCTGGCGTGGGCCTCGCCGTGCCGCCCCATCACCAACAGACGGATCTCCGGTTCAAACTCCAGCAGCGTGTCGACCAGAAAATCATGCCGTTGCAGCTCGCTGATCTGCTCGCTGGCAACGCCCGCCTCCTCCAGTTGCCTGCGCGCCTCGGCCAGCATCAGCCGGCCCTGTTGCAGCATCAGCCGGCTGCGCTGGCCATCCAGCTCGGCCAGCTGCTGCAACAGCTGCTCATGGGTGCCCAGGCCGATGCTGCCGCTCATGTCACCCTCGGTGGGGTAATCGGTTTTTTCCAGCAGGTGCAGCAGCTCCACGGGCGCATCCAACCGCCGTTGGGCCCAGGCGGAGGCGGCGCACACGTCGGTGGCGGCCCGTGAGCCGTCGATACAGGCGATAATTTTGCTCATTGTCTGCTCCTTAGTGCCCGGCCATGAATTTTTCAATCTGTTCCGGTTTGTCATGGATGGCCTGTTTGTCCACGATGGTGCGGCTGGCTGCGTTGAGCCCGATCAGCTCCACCTCCACCCCTTCGCGACGAAACTTGATCACCACCTTGTCCAGGGAGCCAACGGCGGTGATATCCCAAAAATGGGCCTGACTCAGATCGATCACCACCCGCTCGAGCACCTCCTTGAAATCAAATGCGGCGATGAACTTCTCCGCCGAGGTGAAAAACACCTGGCCGATCACCGTGTAGGTTCGCGTGGCGGTTGCCGCCTCCTTGCGGGAGGTGATCGCCATGTGCTGGCCCACCTTGTTGGCGAAAAACAGGGCGGCCAGCAGCACACCGACGAACACCCCGATCGCCAGGTTGTGGGTGGCCACCACCACCACAACGGTGGCGAGCATGACGATGTTGGTCGACATCGGGTGCTTCTTCAGGTCACGCAGCGAGCTCCAGGAGAAGGTGCCGATGGCGACCATGATCATTACCGCCACCAGCGCCGCCATCGGGATCTGGCTGATCCACTGGTCGAGAAACACCACCAGAATGATCAGGAACACCCCCGCCGCGAGGGTGGAGAGCCGCCCCCGACCGCCGGATTTCACGTTGATGATCGACTGCCCGATCATGGCGCAACCGGCCATGCCGCCGAGCAGACCGGCGCCGATGTTGGCGATCCCCTGGCCCCTGCACTCGCGGTTGCGATCGCTTCGGGTATCGGTCAGGTCATCCACGATGTTGGCGGTCATGAGCGATTCCAGCAGGCCAACCACCGCCAGCGCCACTGAATAGGGCAGAATGATCAACAGCGTTTCCAGGTTGAGCGGTACCTGCGGCCAGAGCAATACCGGTAACGTATCCGGCAGCTCGCCCATATCGCCAACGGTACGGATATCGATCTCGAATATCATGGCCACGGCGGTCAAGACGACGATGCAGACCAGCGGAGAGGGCAGGTTCCGGCCGACGACGGGCAGGTAGGGGAAGAGATAGATGATCGCCAGGCCCGCCGCGGTCATGGCGTAGACATGCCAGCTCACGTCGGTCAACTCCGGCAACTGCGCCATGAAGATCAGAATTGCCAGCGCATTGACAAAGCCGGTCACCACCGAGCGCGAGACAAAGCGCATCAGCTCTCCCAGTTTGAGCACCCCCGCCACGATCTGAATCACCCCGGTCAGCAAGGTGGCGGCCAGCAGGTACTCGAGACCGTGCTCCTTGACCAGCGTCACCATCAATAGCGCCATGGCGCCGGTGGCGGCGGAGATCATCCCCGGGCGCCCGCCGGTAAAGGCGACGATCACGGCGATGGCAAATGAGGCGTAGAGGCCCACCGCGGGGTCGACCCCGGCGATGATGGAGAAGGCGATCGCCTCCGGGATCAGCGCCAGCGCCACCACGCTCCCGGCGAGCAGGTCTTTGGGGATGTTGGCAAACCACTCCTGGTGAATTTTTTGCAGCATATCGGCTCTCTTGCTCGGTGCGGATTGGGGTCGTGACGAAAGGGCGCCATGATGCAGTATTGTGCGCCGCCGTTCCACCGTAGGGACGGCAACCGGCAACAAACGGCAATGCTGTGTCATTGGCTACACGATCCGGTCATAGCCCCCCTCGACGCCGTGGCGGGAGAACACCCACTGCCACAGCTGGGCATTGCGGGAGCGGAAAACACCGGCGCAAGAGAGCAGGTAGTAGCGCCACATGCGTCGAAAGCGCTCACCCAACTGCGCCTCGAATCGAGGCCAGGCTTGGGTGAAGTTGTCATACCAGGCCAGCAGGGTTTTGTCATAGTCGGCGCCAAAGTTGTGCAGGTCTTCGGTCACGAACAGGTTGGCTACCGCGTTGCCGATCTGGGCGATGGAGGGCAGGTCGCCGTTGGGGAAGATGTAGCGATCGATCCAGGGATCGGGGGCGGAGTGGCTCACATTCTTGCCGATGGTGTGCAGCAGGAAGAGGCCGTGGTCCTCCAAGCAGCGCTCGGCCACCTCCATGAAGGCGCGATGGTTACGCCGCCCCACATGCTCGAACATGCCAACGCTGACGATGCGGTCGAAGCGCTCATCGAGTTCGCGGTAGTCCTGCAGGCGAAACTCGAGCGCCAGGTCGCGGTAACGCTCCTGGGCCCAGCGCACCTGCTCTTTGGAGATGGTCACCCC
>JAXHUI010000006.1:0-59142 GCA_034189745.1 Pseudomonadota bacterium | reverse complement strand
GGCGTCAGAGGAGGGCGAAGCGCAGCAGGAACAAGCAGCGGAATTTGAAAACGTCAACACCGCCACCGCGCTCTGGACGCGCAACAAATCGGAGCTGACCGAGGAGGAGTATCAGGAGTTCTACCGGCACATTTCGCATGACTTTGGCAACGCGCTGACCTGGTCACACAACAAGGTGGAGGGCAATCTGGAATATACCAGCCTGCTCTACGTGCCGGAGAACGCCCCTTACGACCTCTGGAACCGTGACGCGCCCCGCGGCCTGAAACTGTACGTGCAGCGGGTGTTCATCATGGATCAGGCCGATCAGTTCCTGCCGCTGTATCTGCGCTTCATCAGGGGGGTGATCGACAGCAACAACCTGTCACTGAATGTCTCCCGTGAGATTTTGCAGCAAGACCCCAACGTCGACAAGCTGCGTTCGGCACTGACCAAACGGGTGCTCGATATGTTGGCGAAGCTGGCTCGGGAGGACGGCGACAAGTATGCCAAATTCTGGAACACCTTCGGCCAGGTGTTGAAGGAGGGGCCGGCGGAGGACTACGCCAACCGTGACAAGATTCTCAAGCTGTTGCGCTTTGCCTCGACCCACACCGCAAGCGCCGAGCAGAATGTATCGCTGGATGAGTACGTCAGCCGCATGAAGGAGGGTCAAAAGAAGATTTACTATATCGTTGCTGACAGTTTCAATACCGCCAAAAACAGCCCGCACATCGAGGTGTTCCGCGAGAAGGGGATCGAGGTGCTGCTGCTCTGCGACCGGATCGATGAGTGGATGATGGGGCAGCTGTTTGACTACGAGGGCCACAGCTTCCAGGATATCACCAAGGGTGAGCTGGATCTGGGTGAGGTCGAAAGCGAGGCGGAGAAGAAAGAGCAGGAGCTACTGGCGAAGGAGCATGAGGGACTGGTGGAGCGGTTGGGCAAGGTGTTGGCGGATCGGGTCGAGTCGATCCGCGTCAGCCACCGGCTGACCGAATCACCGGCCTGTCTGGTGTGGGGTGACTACGACATGGGGTTGCAGATGCGCCGCATCATGGAGGCGGCGGGCCAGAAAGTGCCCGATACCAAGCCGATCTTCGAGATCAACCCGAAGCACCCGCTGATCGACAGGCTGGATAAGGAGCCGGACGAAGATCGCTTTGGCGAACTGGCGCTGGTGCTGTTCGATCAGGCAGGGCTGGCGGCGGGCGCCACCCTGGATGATCCTGCCAGCTATGTGGCGCGGCTCAACAAGCTGTTGCTCGAGCTGAGCCCCTGAGCGGGGTGGGGCGAAGGGGCGGATGGCCGCCCATGCGGTTTTGCGGTTTTGCTGTGTGCGGCCGGACGTTTTTTGTCCCGGCCGCCCAGCGGGTTTCTGTCCCCAACTGGAGAATGAGCATGATGCGTTTGTGTGCGATCACGGTGGCGAGCCTGCTGTCCGTGTCCTGCGGTGTTCAGGCGATGAGCGCCGATGAGGTGGTGCAAAAGCACTGCGTGGCCTGCCATCAGGTCGGGCTGGGCGGGGCGCCCAAAATGGATGACAAGGCGGCCTGGGCGCCCAGGATTGCAACGGGCATCGACGCGATGACCGCGACCGTATTGAGCGGCAAGGGTGCCATGCCGGCAAAAGGAACCTGTGGCAGTTGCAGTGAGGCGGAGATTCGCGCCGCCGTCGAGGCGATGACGGCACCACTGCGGTGATCGAACAGCCAAAAACGTGCGCCGGGGGCGTTCAGCCCCGCGTACCCATCAGCTGCATGGACTCGAGGGTCCATTCCAGGCTGTCGAGATAACTTGCCTGCAGCGCCGCCATCCATGCCGGGTCGTCGCTGCCCTCCCATTCCCCCTGTATGAAACGCTCTACCTGTGACAACAGCCAGCCCAGCGGGGAGTCGTCACCCCTGAGCGCGCCCTTGATGGCGTCGCTGACCTGAATCTGCTCCAGAATATCCCCCCGGCTGATACTGAGCAGGGCGTCCAGATGCACCAGCAGCCCCGCCATGAACGCCTGCTCTGGATCCACGTCGGCCACCGTCTCGGCCACCAGCTCCGCCATCCGTGCCAACAGCAGGATCTGCCGGGTCAGCTCCGTCGGCTTGCCATAATTGCCAGCCAGGGCGATGAGTGAGACCCATTTCTTGACCTGGTTTATGCCGAGGTAGATCAGCGCCTCCTGCAGGCTGCTGAGTTCACGTCGCAGGCCGAAGGCGGAGGAGTTGACCAGACGTAACAGTTTGTAGCTCAGGGCGGGGTCGCGCTCGATCAGCTGTTTGAGGGTTGCGAACGGTGTGGCCGGGTCGTTCAGGGCATTGAGCAGCTGCATCAGAATCAGCTTGTTGCCCTGTGGGCTGTGGCCTTTGAGCAGTTCCGGCTTGCTGAAGAAATAACCCTGAAATAGGCTGAAGCCCAGCTCGCGACAGAAGGCATACTCCTCCCGGGTTTCCACCTTTTCAGCCAGCAAGCAGACCCGGAACGGTTGCAACAGGGCCACCTGCTCCCTCAGCTGAGAGTTGTCCAGAACACGAATATCCACCTTGACGATGTCGGCTATTTCCAACAGGGGATCGAAATCGGGAGTATAGATGAAGTCATCCAGGGCGAGGCGGTAGCCCGCGGCGGTAAGTCGTCGTGCGGCCTGTATCAGTCTGGGCGTGACCACACTGTCCTCAAGAATCTCGATCACCAGCTCCTGAGGCGGTATGGGGGGGAGGGTGTCAGCTTCCAGCATCGTCTGCGTGAAGTTGACGAAAGCGGGCAGAACCTGCAGGCAGCCGGCCTCACAGATACTGGTGTAGGAGTGCATGATCACCCGGCTGCTGGCCTGATCACCGCTGATCAGCGGTAGCGGGTTGATCCCCTCCTCACTGCGATAAAGCAGTTCATACGCCACCACCTTCAGATCCAGGTTGAAAATGGGTTGGCGGGCCATCAGAATTTTGGTGCCGTCCGTCATCTGTAGTCTCTGCAGTCTCCGGTATACGCTGCCTGCGGCAACGCTCCACCATTGTCTTGCAGGTTGCGTTCAAGCTCAAGCCGGTTCTGTCCTGAATCAAGTCGATCCGGGAGGATTGCATATCGACCCCGAATCAGGGGTATTATCGGCCACAAAAGCAACCGGCCCGCCACCGGGGTGAGGCATTAACCAGAGCGCTGGAGAGAAAAGATGACAACTGATGCAACCGAGGCACGCTATGCGGCACTGCTACAGGTCTGTCAAGACCCGTTGCTGGTTCTGGATGGTGAACGGATCGTTGAAGCCGTTCCCGGCAGCGCCGACTGGGTAAAGCCCGAGGAGATGAGGGGCAAGGAGCTGGCAGACTTTCTGGCCGAAGATCTTCTGCTCCAGATCCGCCCCCTGATCGAGCGCGCACGGCAGGAGGGGGCAGCGCAACATGAGTACCAGTTGCGGCCGGAGCATCTGCCCGGACTGAGGGCGCTGGGGCTGCATGAGGTGATCTGGTATCGCGGTCGCTGGGTGGCAACCGGCGGCGGTGAAGTGATCTGGAGTGCGCGTGATATCACGGCGGAGAAAAACCTCGAGCGCAGGCAGTCCCACCAAACGCAACGGGATCCGCTGACCGGCGCCTACAACCGGCGGGCACTGCTGCCGGTGCTCGAGGTATCGATAGCACAGGCGTTGCGCTATGACGGCACCAGCAGCATCCTGTTGCTCGATATCGACGATTTCAGCCGCATCAACGAGCAGTTCGGTTGGGATACCGGCGACCAGGTGTTGCGCCAGACGGTGTCCGAGTTGCACCGGCTCAAGCGCACCTCCGATTTTGTCGCCCGCTACGCGGATGACCAGCTGGTGATGGTGCTACCCGAAACCAATCATGAGCAGGCGCTGCTGGCCGGTGAACGGATGCGCTCGGCGATAGAGGCACTCGTACTGCCCCACCCGCAGGGGAATCTGAGCTGGACGGTCAGCGTGGGCGCGGCCTCGGCACTGCGACTGGAGGATGATGCGGCCAGTTTGCTGCGCCGTGCCCATGAGCACCTGCTGATCGCGCAGCACAGTGGCGCCAACCGGGTCGAAGGGGAAGCGCTCTGAACGGGGCGTTTTTGCGGCTAGAGCGCGGGGTGGCGGGCGAGGCAATCGAGCAACGCCCGCATCTGTTCATCCGTGCCGACGGTGATGCGCAGATGGTTGTCGATTCCCGGTTGGGGGAAGTGGCGCACCAGAATCCGCTGCTCTCTGAGGTGTTGCATCAGCTCTGCTCCGGCCACGTTGGGATGGCTGGCGAACAGGAAGTTGGCGTGTGAAGGCAACACCTCAAAGCCCAGCGCCGTTAGTTGCGCCGTGCTCCACTCGCGGGTGGCGATGATCTGCCGGCAGCGGCGGTCGAAATAGGCCCGATCCTCCAGCGCGGCGATGGCCACACGCTGCGCCAGCATATCCAGCGGGTACGAGTTGAAACTGTTTTTCACCCGCTCCAGCCCCTCGATCAGCTCCGCCTGGCCGTAGGCAAACCCGACCCGCATCCCCGCCAGCGAGCGTGACTTGGAGAAGGTCTGGCTCACCAGCAAATTGGGAAATTCATTCACCAGAGCGGTGGCGCTTTCGGCACCGAAGTCCACATAGGCCTCATCCACGATGACAACCGACTCCCGGTTGCGTTCGAGCAGGCGGCGGATCTCGCCCAAGGGGATGGCGATACCGGTGGGGGCATTGGGGTTGGCAAAGATGATGCCACCATTGCGCTCCTGATAATCATCGAGGTTGATGCTGAAGTCGGCGCGCAGGGGGATGTGGCGAGCCTCGATGCCAAACAGCTCGAGATAGACGTTGTAGAAGCTGTAGCTGATTTGCGGCAGCAGCACGGGCTGATCCTGGCGCAGGAAGGCCATGAAGGCCAGCGCCAGTACCTCATCGGAGCCGTTACCCACAAACACCTGCCGCGGTTGCAACCCCTGGGTGTTGGCCAGCGCCTGCTTCAGCGAGCGGCATTCCGGGTCCGGGTAGAGGCGCAGCCGTTCGGCGTCGAAGGTGGCGATCACCTGCTGCACCGCCGGCGCCGGCGGATAGGGGTTTTCATTGGTGTTGAGTTTGATCAGGCCATCGATCCCGGGCTGCTCCCCGGGGGTGTACGGGGTCAGCGAACGGATGGCGGGACTCCAAAATGTACTCATGCTCGGACCGCTCTGTGGCAAGTGAGATCGAGGCCGCATGATAGCAGAAGCGACCGGCGGGAAGGAACGCGCCCCGACGGGAACGGCTTACCGCTTCATGCTGCTCGGCGCCTCGCTCGGGTAGTCGGGAAAGGTGCCGTCGGTGGCGCGGTCCAGGGCGCCGATGTCCAGCATCGGGGCCGCGTCGATATGGTGTGCCCCCAGAATTTGGGAGACCCGCTCGAGTGAGGCGATGATCATCGATTGCTCCCAATCGTGCATCTCTTCGAACTCGCGCACAAAGGTGTCCTGCAGCGTGGCGGGGGCGGATTTGAGCAGCTCCAGCCCGGCCTCGGTCGGGCAGGCCAGAACCTTGCGCTTGTCGATATGGCTGCGTTCGCGGCGGACCAGTTGCTTGCGCTCGAGGCGATCCAGAATGCTGGTCACGGTCGCCTGCGCCAGGTTCATCTCCTTGGCCAGCATGCCGATGGTCAAGGGGCCGTTGCCGCGCAGGGTCTGCATCACCATCAGCTGTGGCATGGTGAGCCCGGTCAAACGGCTCAACTGTTTGTCATGCAGATCGGTGGCACGAATGATCTGGCGCAGCAGCACCAGTGCGTCTTGACTCTTTTCCATGGCGCTCAGCAGGTCTCCGCGTGAGGGTGGGGTGAGGTGAGCGCGTTTTTTAGCCTGATTCATGAAGTATTGCAAAATAAATTGGTCACTCCCGATTAAGTGATTTGTAACGCAACGCTATGCAATATGTAAGAATCTTTCGTTAGGATGGGCTTGAAAGCCGCTGGAACAGGACTCATACAAGAGAGGTCATGCAACGCATTGCGATCACTTTTGAGGTTGCAATACCATTTTAGATGTGTTTTATAATAAAAACCATAGCAATGCGAAATAAATTACATACTATGGAATCTGACATTATTACTCTGCGTAAACCCAAGCCCACTGATGGCTACGCGCTTCACAAGCTGGTGGAGCGTTGCGCTCCGCTCGACCCCAACTCCATCTACTGCAACCTGCTGCAGTGCAGCGACTTCGCCGACACGGCGGTAGCGGCGGAAGATGAAAACGGTGAACTGGTCGGCTTCATCTCCGGCTACCGTCCGCCCAACCGCCCCGACACGCTGTTCGTCTGGCAGGTGGCTGTCGATCCCCGCTGTCGCGGCAAAAGGCTGGGCCAGCGGATGCTGTTGGAGCTGGCCGAACGTCTGGCGCCCGCAGGCGTTCGGTTTATCGAAACCACCATCACCCCGGGTAACGTCGCCTCGGAAACCCTCTTTGCGCGTGTGTTTTCAGCCTTGTCAGCGCCGGTTGAGCGCTCGGTTCTGTTCACACGTGATGAGCACTTTGGCGGCCAGCACGATGATGAGGTGCTGTACCGTGCCGGTCCCTTCAAGCTCACTTCTCAGAATGCGTAATCAGGAGAAAACGATGAACATTTTCCAGCAAACCGAATCCCAGGTTCGTACCTACAGTCGCTCCTTCCCCGTGACCTTCAACAAGGCGAAGGGGGCGGTGCTGACCACCGACGATGGCAAGGAGTATGTCGACTTCCTCGCCGGCGCCGGCACGCTCAACTATGGCCACAACAATGACCACCTCAAGCAGGCGCTGCTCGACTACATCATGGCCGATGGCATAACCCACGGCCTGGATATGCAGACCGTTGCCAAGGCCGAGTTTTTGCAAACCTTCCATGACCTGATCCTCGAACCCCGTGGCATGGGAGACTTTAAGGTGATGTTCACCGGCCCGACCGGCACCAATGCGGTGGAGGCCGCGCTGAAGCTGGCGCGTAAGGTGAAAGGCCGCAGCAACATCATCTCCTTCACCAACGGCTTCCACGGGGTCACCGGCGGAGCGCTGGCCGCTACCGGCAATCAGCATCACCGCGGCTGCATGGGAACCGCCCTGCCGGATGTGACCCGCATGCCGTTTGATGGCTATCTGGGCGAGGGGGTCGATACCACCGAGTATCTGGAGCAGGTGCTGGGCGATCCCAGCAGCGGGGTGGATCATCCGGCGGCGGTGATCGTGGAAACCATTCAGGGTGAGGGTGGCCTCAACGCCGCTTCCTTTGAATGGTTGCGCAATCTGGAGCAGGTCTGCCGCCGCCACGATATGCTGCTGATCGTCGATGACATTCAATCCGGTTGCGGCCGTTCAGGGCGTTTCTTCAGCTTTGAGGAGGTGGGCATCGAGCCCGACATCATCACCCTGTCCAAGTCGCTCAGTGGGTATGGGGTGCCGTTCGCGGTCACCATTTTCCGCCCTGAGCTGGATATCTGGAGCCCGGGCGAACATAACGGCACCTTCCGTGGCAACAACCACGCCTTCGTCACCGCTGCCACCGCCTTTAAAACCTACTGGCGCGATGATCAGTTCCAGAAAGAGGTTCAGCGCAAGGCGAAGAAGCTGCGCGATGGCCTACAGGGGATCATTCAACGGCACGGGGGTAAAACGTTGCGGTTGAAAGGGCGTGGCCTGATGAGCGGCATCGAGTGCCCGGATGGCGATCTGGCCAGCGCGGTGATCAAAAACGCCTTTGCCCAGGGGTTGGTGATCGAAACCAGCGGCGCCCACGACCAGGTGGTCAAGTGCCTGGTGCCGCTGGTGATCACCGATGAGCAGATCGACTTCGGGCTGAAGGTGCTCGACAAGGCCTTTGCCGCCGCCATGGAAGAGCGTGGGCGCAAGGCCTCCTGAGCGACGGATCACCGTATCGGAAGCCGGCCAACGTCTGCGCGTTCGGCGGGCTTCGCACACTGAATCAACCCAATGGAGAGCAAACCAATGATCGTGAGAACCCTGCAGGAATGTGAAAATTCGGATCGCCGCGTCGTCACCGAAACCTGGGAGGCGACCCGCATGCAGCTGAAAAATGACAACTGCGGCTATTCCTTCAACATCACCACCATCTACCCCGGCACCGAGACCCACATCTGGTACCAGAACCACTTTGAAACCGTGTACTGCATCAGCGGTGAGGGCGAGATCGAAACCCTGGCCGATGGCAAGGTCTATCCGATTCGTCCGGGCACACTCTATATTCTGGATCAGCATGATGAACATCTGCTGCGTGCCAAGACTGAACTCAAACTGGCCTGCGTGTTCAATCCGCCGCTCAGCGGTAAGGAAGTTCACGACGAGAACGGCGTCTACCCGCTGGATGCAGAGCCGATCGAGAGCTGATCGGCGTCTGGGGATAGGGGGGTGAGCCACCCCCCGTATCCGAGGGCAGCAATTCAAGAGAGACGAACAGGATATACCATGCATACTGTAGAGAAGATCGGCGGCACCTCGATGAGTCGCTTTCGCGAGCTGATGGACACTATTTTGATTGGTGACCGCAGCGAAGAGGAACTGTACAACCGTATCTTCGTTGTTTCCGCCTATGGCGGTATCACCAATCTGCTTCTCGAGCACAAGAAAACCGGCGAGCCCGGGGTCTACGCCCGCTTTGCCAATGCCGAAAATGAAACGGCCTGGCGGGAGGCGCTGGCAACGGTGAAGGCGCGCATGCTGGAGATCAACCGGGAGCTGTTTGGTGATACCGACGCGCGGGTGCAGGCGGATGCCTTCATCAGCCAGCGGATCGAGGATGTGGAAACGATCATGTCCAACCTGGAGGAGCTGTGCTCCTACGGCCACTTCCAGTTGGATGACCATCTGCTGAAAGTGCGCGAGATGCTGGCCGCCATCGGTGAGTCCCACAGCGCGCACAACAGTGTACTGGCGTTGCGCAAGGCGGGGGTCAATGCCCGTTTCGTCGATCTTTCCGGCTGGGACCAGGAGGAGCCGCTGACGTTCGATGAGATGATCGAGCGCAGCTTTGCCGATATCGATTTCAGCCGTGAAATGCCGATCGTCACCGGCTACACCCACTGCAAGGAGGGGCTGATGCGCACCTTCGACCGTGGTTATAGCGAGATGACCTTCAGCAAGATCGCGACCAAAACCGGCGCCAGCGAGGCGGTGATCCACAAGGAGTTCCACCTCAGTTCAGCGGACCCGGGCATCGTCGGGCTGGAGAAGGTGGTTACGATCGGTCGGACCAACTACGACGTGGCCGACCAGCTCTCCAACCTGGGCATGGAAGCGATCCACCCCAAGGCGGCCAAGGGGCTGCGTCAACAGGAGATCGAGCTGCGCATCAAAAATGCGTTCGAGCCAGACCATGCCGGCACCGTGATCAGCACGGATTATCGCAGTGCCAAGCCCTGTGTGGAGATCATTGCCGGTCGCGCCAATGTGTTTGCGCTCGAGATTTTCGATCAGGATATGTTGGGCGAGGTGCGCTACGAGATCGAGCTGACCCGCCTGCTGCACGAGCTCAAGCTCTATGTGGTCAACCGGGACTCTGATGCCAACAGCATCACCTATTTTGTCGCCGGTAGTCGCAAGATAATCAACCGGGCCGTCCGGCTGATCAGTGAGAAATATGTGAATGCCGAGGTGACAATGCACAAGGTTGCCATTGTTTCCGCCATCGGCTCAGATCTGAAGGTGCCCGGTATTCTGGCAAAAACGGTGTCGGCGCTGGCCTCCGCCGGCATCAGCGTCCAGGCGCTGCACCAATCGATGCGCCAGGTCGAGATGCAGTGCATCGTCAACCAGGGAGATTACGAGCCCGCCATCCGCGCCCTGCACCACGCCCTGATCGAGCAGGAGGATCATGGCGATGTGATCTGCGCCGCCTGATAACCAGAAAAGCAGCAAAGAGGATCCACTCTTTGCTGCCCGATGCCAGCCATCAACGCAGGTAATGATCCTGCTCGTCGAAGATGTCGCCAATCTGGCGCAGTAACCGACGCTCTTCCATTAGATCTTCGATCTGGCGGCGGTGCTTGCCGCTGTAACGCACACGGCTGCGGCTGAGCTCCTCCTCTTCGCTGAACTGTTCGCTCCAATCGTCCAGATCGTCATCTGCAACGTGATCGACACGGATTTTGGTGCCCATCGACATCATCTCATCTTTCAGGTTTGACAGGTGCGGCAAGGGGCCGCGTCAGGCGGTGGATCCGGTTTCCGGCGGTGTGCAATGAGCCGCCCTGACCGCAATGTGACCGAGCTCGAGCCCAGCCTCCACGTGCGCGAATATAATTCAGCGATCGCACGGCTTCAAAATAAAAATTTGCTATCGGTTGGATAGGAAAAGCGGCCAGCGGGCTATCAGAGGGGGCCGCCGGTCGGCGGCCCCGCGGGGGTTACTTTTCGAACACGTAGGTGCCGGGGGCTGCCACCAGCGGTGGGTAGGTCTCCGATCCCATGCTCGGCGGCGCAACCTTGGCGGTGGAGTGTTTGTCCAGCCATTCGCACCAGGGCTCCCACCAGGAACCTTCCCGGCTCTCGTGCCGCACCAGCCAGTCATCCGCCGGAATGTGTTTGTCCTCCGCGGTCTGAACACCCAACTGGTAGCTACGCCGCGGGTGGCCCGGTTCACTGACGATGCCCGCGTTGTGGCCGCCGCTGGTGAGTACGAAGGTCACCTCGGTGTTGGTCAGATCATGGATCTTGTAGACAGATCGCCACGGGGCGACGTGGTCGGTCTGGGTCGCCACACTGAAGATCGGAACGCGAATGTCGCGCAGCGAGACGGGGCGATCACCGACCTGAAACCGGCCACTGGCCAGGTCGTTGTTCAGGAACAGCTGGCGCAGGTACTCCGAGTGCATCTTATAGGGCAGGCGGGTGGAGTCGGCGTTCCAGGCCATCAGATCATTCATCCGCGGCGGTTCACCCAGCAGGTATTCGCTCACCATCCGTGACCAGATCAGGTCACGGGAGCGGAGCAGGGCGAAGGCGCCGGCCATCTGGTGGGTATCCAGGTAGCCACGGTCCCACATCAGGTCTTCCATGTAGCTGAGCTGACTTTCGTCGATGAACAGCATCAGCTCGCCCGCCTCGGTGAAGTCGGTTTGGGCCGCGAACAGGCTGAGTGATTGCAGGCGGTCATCATTGTCACGCGCCATGGCGGCGGTGGCGATGGTGGCGAGGGTGCCGCCCAGGCAATAACCGACCAGATGCACTTTTTGCTCGGGCACGATGGTGTTGATCACGTTGAGGGCATCCATCACGCCGCGGCGGCGGTAATCACCCATGCCGGTATCACGATCAGCGGCGGTGGGGTTGTGCCAGGAGATCATGAATACGGTATGCCCCTTGTCGACCAGATACTTGACCATCGAGTTGTGCTCAGAGAGGTCGAGAATGTAATACTTCATGATCCAGGCGGGGGTGATCAGGATCGGCTCGGCGGCAACCTTGTCGGTGGTGGGGGAGTATTGGATCAGCTCGATCAGCCGGTTGCGGAACACCACCTTACCCGGCGTGATCGCCAGGTTTTTGCCGGGCACATACTCGGAGTCGGTATCATCCGTGTCACCCAGCAGGTTGTGCTGGATATCTTCCATCATGTTGAGAAAACCCTGGACCAGGTTCTGGCCGCCGGTATTGACGGTTTTCTCCACCACCAACGGATTGGTCAGCGGGAAGTTGGTGGGGGAAAACAGGTCGAGCCACTGGCGGGCGGCGAAGGAGACCATGTTTTCATGGTGGGGGGTGACGCCGGGGATGCCGGTGGTGGCGTAGTGCCACCACTGCTCCTGCAGCAGAAAGCCCTGCGAGATCACATTGTAGGGAAAGCGTTTCCAGGCGTCATTCCGAAAGCGGCGATCCTGCGGCAGCGGCTCGATGAAGGGGGGGGCATCCGGGTCGAGGCCGGCGCGGGCGGCCCAGAGGCCAAAGGCGCCGAGCTTGCGCACCATGTTTTCCTGCATCTCATGGATTTTGCCCGGCGAGTGGTTGGTATGGATCAGCCAGTCCATGTAGGCCAGGGTGAGCGAGGCGGGGGACATGCCGCTGGTGTAACGTCCCTCGATGGCATGGAGAACGCGGTCTACGCTGTTTTTGATCTCTGGCAGAGGCATGCGGGTCATTGAAGTCTCCTTTCTTGTCCAGTAGGTGTGACCTGAGTGCTTATACTGACCACCAGTATAGGGGCATTGTATGACTATTTGTTAACTTGCGTTCAAATGGCCTTTATCGTTCTTTGCGACTTTTGTTGCAGGTGCGAAAAATATAGAATGACCTCGAGTTCCGTCATGCCAGTGAGCACACCGAGTAAGGGGATCAACGCGCGTGTCGACCAAATACCTCAAACGCTTCTTCCGACCCGAATCCATTGCCATTTTTGGTGCCTCCGAGCGCGAAGACAGCATGGGCGGGATCGTGCTGCGCAACTTGCTGGAGAGTGGCTATCCCGGCAAGCTGATGGCGGTCAACCCGCAAGGGTATGAGCAGGTCAACGGTGTTGCCTGCCATCGATCCCTCTCCGATCTGCCGGAGATGCCGGATCTGGCCATCATCTGCTCCCCGCCGGAAAGTGTCGCGGGTATCATCCGCAGGCTCGGCGCTAATAGGGTCAAGGCGGCGATGATCCTGACCGGGGGGCTGAGCATCTCGGCCAGTGACCGTTCCCGCTCCCTGCGGGAGGAGGTGCGCGAGGCCGCGCGACCCTACGGCATCCGTATTTTGGGTCCAGACTGCATGGGGGTGCTGGTCCCGGGGGGCAAACTGAACGCCAGCTATGCGCATCTGAATGTGCGCAAGGGCAAGGTGGCTTATGTCGGTCAATCGGGTCTGCTGGGCACCGCCATGATCGATTGGGCCGGTGGGCAGGAGATCGGTTTTTCCCACTTCCTGACGCTGGGTGAAGGGGTTGATGTGGATCTGCCGGCCATCATCGACTATCTGGCCAAGGATCCCAGCACCCACGCCATCTTGCTCCAGATGGATCGCATCATCGGTTCGGCACGCTATTTTATATCGGCCGTGCGGGCGGCGTCGCGCAACAAGCTGGTGTTGGTGCTCAAATCCAACATCATTCAGGATGGCCGCATGTCGGTGGAACTCGCGCCCGGTATCGAAGATGAGGACCGGGTCTATGATGCGGCCCTGCGCCGGGCCGGTGCCGTGCGGGTGGAAACCTCAGACCAGCTGTTCAACGCGCTGGAAACCCTCTCGCGGATGAAGCCGATGCGCGGTGAGCGCCTGGCCATCATCTGCAACGGCATGGGGCCCAACGCCCTCGCCCATGATCGTCTGCTGCGCAAACAGGGCAAATTGAGCGAGATCACCGACGCGACCCGGGCCGCGCTCGCCGCCATCCTCCCGGCGCAGTGGAACGGGCGCAACCCGGTTGATCTGAATACCGATGCCACCCCGGAACGGTTCGCCGAAGCGATCCGTCTGTTGAGCAAAGATCCCAATGTGGATGCGGTGCTGAGCATCCATGCGCCGACCCGCATGGCGGCCAGTGTCGCCACCGCCGACGAGGTGATCAAGGTGGCGCGCCAGACCCCGCGCAATGTGCTGACCTGCTGGATGGGGCGATTCTCCGCCATCGAGGCGCGCAACCACTGCAACGCGGCGGGCATCCCCACCTTCATGACCCCGGAGGAATCGGTGGACGCTTTTATGCAGATGGTGGATTACCATCGTAATCAGACCGCGATGCGTCAGACCCCGGCCCTCTATCAATTACAGAATCAGCCCAACCACGCGCGGGCGCGGCAGCTGTTGCAGGAGGCTCAAGCCGAGGGGCGCGACTACCTGACCCACGCTGAGGCCTGTGATCTGCTGGATCTGTACGACATTCCGACCCCCACCACCGGCTATGCCGAGGATGTGGATGGCGTTGTCGAGCTGGCCCGGCAGATGGGCGGTTCGGTGGCGGTCAAGGCGCTGCATCAGGGCAATTTATACCCCTTCTTTTACGACAGCAGCGGCTACCAGCGCTGGCGCGATCTGGCGCTGGATCTCTACTCCATCAGCGAGGTGCGCCATGCCACCACCAAGCTGGCCTATCGCGTGGGTGAGCGCTACCAGCCCGATCAGACCCACGGTTTCGTGGTGCAGCAGATGAAGCGGGGCTTTCAGTCATTGCAGATCAATGTGGGGGTGACCCGTGACCCGGTGTTCGGCCCGCTGATTCTGTTCGGCGTGGGCGGCTACGCCATCGATGTGCTGGCCGATCGCAACATCATGCTGCCGCCGTTGAATTTCGCCTTGGCGCGCCAACTGGTGAAGCGTTCGCGGGTGTATGAGATCATCGTCGAGAACAGCTATCAGGTCGAGCGAGATATCGACCACCTGTGCGAGCTGCTGCTGCGGCTGTCGGACATGGTCGTCGACCTGCCGGAGCTGAAATGCCTCGAGATCAACCCGTTGCTGCTGAACAAGCGCGGATTGCTGGCGGTGGATTGCGCCGTGTCGCTGGGTGAGCCAGCCCAGTTGTCGATCTCTCCCTATCCAGCGCATCTCAGTGAGCAGGTCACGCTGCGCCGTTCCGGGCGAAAGGCAACGCTGCGCCCCATCCGGGGCGAGGATGAACCGGTGCATCTGGAGTTTTTCAACTCGCTCAGCCCGGAGACGATCCGGATGCGCTACTTCTACAGCCGGGGCGTTCCCAACCACGCCGAGCTGTCCAGCTGGACCCAGATCGACTATGACCGGGAGATGGCGTTCGTCGTGGCGGCACCGAAACTCGACGGTACGGGCTATGAAATCCTGGGAGTCGCGCGCGCCGTCACCGACGCCGATAACGTGCGCAGCGAATTTTCCATCGTGATCAGGGATGACATGCAGGGCGAAGGGCTCGGCATGATGCTGATGCAAAAAATCATCGACTACTGCACCCAGCGGGGCACGCTGCAACTGGAGGGTTCCACCATGCCCAGCAACAAGGCGATGCAGGGGCTGGCGCGCAAGCTTGGTTTCAAGATCAGCTACAACATGGAAGAGGATGTCGTCGACATGAAAATGATGCTGAACGAGCCCACCGAAGATTGGCAGATCTACCGGTTACAGCACTGACCCTCCCGATTCTCTCCCCCCGGCGGGCGCGCCGGGGCCTGTACTGTCGAGCATTGTGAATACCGTGACCGAACCGGACCGATCCGCTTTTCGCCTTTCACTGCCGGTACTGTTTGGCTACATCCCGCTGGGGATCGCCTTTGGCGTACTGTTTTCCGAGTTGGGCTATCACTGGCTCTACGCCACCCTGATGGGGGTGGTGATCTACGCCGGTGCCGGCCAGTTTCTGGCGGTGGGACTGCTGGCCAACCACGCGGGTCTGGTGGAGGTGTTCGTGGCCACGCTACTGCTCAACGCCCGCCACATGGTCTATGGCCTCTCCCTGTTGAGCACGCTCAGCTTGCGCGGTCCGCGCCGCTGGTACCTGATCTACGCGTTGACCGACGAAACCTATTCGCTGCTGAGCATGTTGCAGGCCGGCTGTGATCGCTCCCGTACTCGGCTGCAGTTCAAGTTGGCGCTGTTGAACCACCTCTACTGGGTGATCGGGTGCACCCTGGGGGCCTGGCTGGGGGGGCAGATCGGTTTTTCCACCGCCGGGATCGAGTTCGCCCTGCCGGCGCTGTTCATGGTGCTGACGCTGGAGCAGTATCGGGCCGTGCGCCGACCGGGGGTGTTTATTCTGGCGCTGGCGATCGGCCTGCTGGCACTGTTGATCAGCGCCGACAACATGCTGCTTTTGTCCATCGGCATGGCCGTTTCACTGTTGATTATGGCCAAAGGGGGGGCACCATGGGATCGACGGCGTATCTTCTGAGCGTCATCGCGGTAGCGGCGCTGGCCACCTTTCTGACGCGAGCACTGCCCTTTTTACTGCTCTATCGCTGGGCACAGCACCCGTTGTTGCAGCATCTGGGACGCTACCTGCCGCCCGTGCTGATGGTATTGCTGCTGCTGTATGCGTTGAAGGATGCGCTGGTGAGCGGGCAGTATCTGCTGCCCTCGCTGCTATCGCTGGCGCTGGTGACGGCGTTGCAGCTGCTGCTGCGCAATCCGCTGCTCAGTATTTTGTCTGGCACCGGTCTCTACATGCTGCTGATTCAGACGCTGCCACCGGGCTGAAGCGTCTCAGGGGGGTGAAGGAGAGTAACGAGGGAGGGTAGCGAGGGGCAATACAGCTCATGCAGCGCGGGGAGGACGGTGGTTGCGCTGCTTCAGGCCCGGGCAAAATCGGAACGGTTCTTGTGACGCGGGGCGGCGGGGGGTGCCTCGTTGCCCACCTGGGTGCAGTTGCGACCCCGTCCCTTGGCCAGATAGAGGGCCTGATCGGCGCGTTTGATCACCTCGTGCGCGGTTTCTCCCGCCTGCTTTTGGCATACGCCGATACTGATGGTCACCTTGACGATACGGCTCTCGGCGGGACCGTCGCCCCGCTTCCGGCGCCCGCTTTGATCATCGGTGGCCCGGTTCTGCTGCCGTATTTTCATCGGGTAATCGGCCACACCCTGACGAACCTGCTCCAGGGCGGCAAAGGCTTCCTGTTCGGAGCGGCGTTTGAACACGATCGTGAACTCCTCTCCGCCATAGCGGAACAGCCTGCCACCCCGCACCAGGTTCAACTGGGCGGCCACCATGCGCAGTACCTGATCGCCGACATCATGGCCGTAGCGATCATTGAACTGTTTGAAGTGATCGATATCCAGCATGGCGATCGCGTAGTGTCGACCGGCGCCGATCAGGTGATGTTCGAGCGCGCGTCGTCCGGGCACCCCGGTGAGGGTGTCGATGAAGGCCATGGTGTAACCGTGATGGACCAACGCGCCGATCAGCAGTAGCTGGGCCAGCAGATGATAGGCACTGCTGAGCACGGGGTGTGTCGGTTGGCTCAGGCCGAGCAGAAAGGCGAAGGAGAGCGTCGCTGTTGCCAGTGCATCCACCGGCAGCCGTCGCGCCCGCAGCAGACAGATGGGCAGCAGCAGTAGCAGGTTCCACCAAAAAGCGGCCGTGGGTAGCGCCACGCCGGGGGCGATGAAGTTGAGCAATCCCGCCGGCAGCTCCGGTAACAGCCGTGCCAGCAGCCCGGGGGACTCGAACCAGACCATGCCCGGCAGGCAATAGAGGAGAAGCAAAGTGGTGCAACGCAGTAAACCGCTGCGGGAGAGTGGGCTGCGCGGCGGTAAAAGCAGAATTGTCACCTGCCCCAGCGGCCAGAACAGGCTCAGCAACACCAGCAACACGTAGCTGGCCGGGTTGTCGACGGCCGCCGCGATGGTGAGTTGCACCAGCGCGGCGGCGCAGGCAGAATGCAGCGACAACAGCAGAATACGGCCATGCTTGAAACCGATGGCCAGCAGCGTAACCAGCAGAGCCAGCAACCAGGGCAAAGCGTTCAGCAGTAGCTGATAACCGGGGGCGAGCAGGGGGAGCTGATCGCGGAGCAGAAACGGAACTGGCAGTAACGCCAGCGGCAGCAGACCCAATGCCAGCTTCACAACCACCTGAACCCCCCATTCCATTATCCACCAGGGCAAGAGCGGCAAGTCTAACACGCCTGGAGTGAACGGGTCTGTACGCTCGTGCGATCGAGTCGGCGGACGGCGTGATCGGCCCGTTGCGGTCGTTTCCATCCTGGCCTGTCAGCGCGCCCCTGCCCGGTCATGCTCGAGAGCGAGGCAAACGGTGGGCGATCAGACGGATGAGAGGAACACAATGGCAACATTCGATTATGACCTGTTTATCATTGGCGCCGGGTCCGGCGGTGTGCGGGCTGGCCGGATGGCCGCCGCCCTGGGGGTGCGGGTGGCCCTCGCCGAGGACCGCTACCTGGGGGGAACCTGCGTCAACGTAGGCTGTGTGCCGAAAAAACTCTACGCCTACGCGTCCCATTACGCCGAGTCGTTTGCTGAAGCCAAGGGGTACGGCCTGACCGCGGAGTCGGTACGGTTCGACTGGGCGACGCTACGGGAGAACAAAAAACGGGAGATCGCTCGCCTCAACGGGGTCTACGCCAACCTCCTGAAAAATGCCGGCTGTGAGCTGATCGAAGGCCGCGCTACCCTCACCGCCCCCCACGAAGTCAGTGTCAACGGCAACACCTACACGGCGGAACGGATTCTGGTGGCAACCGGTGGTTGGCCCTTCGTACCGGAGTTTCCCGGGCGGGAGCATGTGATCAGCTCCAACGAGGTGTTTGATCTGGAGCGGTTCCCCCGCGACCTGATCATCGTGGGCGGCGGTTACATCGCCGTCGAGTTTGCCGGCATCTTTGCAGGTCTTGGTGCCCACACGGAGCTGATCTATCGCGGCGACCTGTTTCTGCGCGGATTCGATCAAGAAGTGCGCGAGTTTACCGCCCAGGAGGTAAGCAAAAAGGGGGTGAAGCTCAACTTCAACTGCAATATCGAGTCCATTACGCGCTCGGCCAGTGGCCGCTCGAGTGCCCGCTTGACGGATGGGCGCACCCTGGAGGCCGATACGATTCTGTACGCCACCGGTCGTGTCCCCAACACCGCAGGGCTCGGACTGGAAGCGGTGGGCGTGAAGCTGGCGGAAAATGGGGCGGTGGTCGTCGATGATCAGTTTCAAACCTCGGTGCCATCGATCTATGCCATCGGCGATGTGATCGACCGGGTGCAGTTGACGCCCGTGGCGCTGGCCGAAGGGATGGCGCTGGTGCGTAACCTTTACGCCGAAGGGGGTGGCCGGGTGGATTACGAGCTGATCCCCAGCGCCGTATTTTGCCAGCCCAACATCGGTACGGTGGGGCTCAGTGAGGAGCTGGCGCGGGAGCGCTACCGCAACATTCAGGTGTTCCGCTCCGAGTTCCGTCCGCTCAAGCACACCCTGAGCGGCAGTGATGAGCGTACGCTGGTAAAAATGGTGGTGGATGGTGACACCGACCGTGTGCTCGGGGTACACATGGTGGGGGCGGAAGCCGGTGAGATCATTCAGGGGATAGGGGTGGCGCTGAAGGCGGGCGCGACCAAGGCGGTGTTCGACAACACCCTCGGCATACACCCGACCACGGCGGAAGAGTTTGTCACCCTGCGCGAGCCGGTACGCTGATCCCGGCGCGCTCCCGGCCCATGGCCCTCTAGCCGGGCGGGAGCCAGAGGTGGAGGCTGCGAAACCAGTTCAGCCCGGCCAGCTGCCCGCGCAGCTGCTCCTGTAGCTCGCGAGCGGTCAGGCCGCTGCGCTGCATCAGCTGGTGGAACTGCTCAGATGCCTTGATATCCAGGTCGATATATTCCGGGTGGTAGTAGAGGATCAACTCGTAGTCGGGGTTGTCGCCCAGAATGCGACTGACGATGGCATCCAGATGCTGGCTGACTTCGGCCCGGGTCGGCATGGCGGGGCGCGCTACCGTGTCGTGAAGTGGTTCATCATCGTAGGTATCGATATGGAAGATGATGTGGCTGATATCATCGAAGCGGCTCTGGAGGCGGTGAGCCACGTTGTCACCGATGAAATGACCTTCGGCGGCACTCAGGTGGGGGCGCACCTGCAGGTGCATCTCCAGCAGGCTCTGGCTGCCCATGCGGCGACTCTTGAAACTGTGAACATCGAGTACCCCATCCACATTCAGTGCCTGCTCGCGTAGCTGGTCGATCTTCTCCTCCGGCAGGGCGGTGTCGACCAGCTCCTTGGTGCTTTTGGCGACCATATCCCAGCCGATCTTGCCGACCATGAGTGCCACCAGTACCGCCGCGAGGGCGTCGAGCCACCAAAGCCCCGCCATGGCGCCGGCGACCGCCAGCAGGACGACGACGGAAGAGAACGCATCGGTGCGGCTGTGCCAGGCGTTGGCGATCAGCAGATCGGAGCCCAGCCGCTTGCCGACCCGATGGGTGTATTGAAAAATCCACTCCTTGCCGATGATCGACAACGTGGCCGCCAGCAATGCGGGCCAGGTGGGCAAGGGGGTCGACTGACCGCTGAACAGCAACCGCAGGCTGTCGTAGGCCATGGCGCCACCGACCCCCACCAGAATGACCCCAAGCGCCACCGTGGCGACGGTTTCGAAGCGGGCGTGGCCCCAGGGGTGGTTTTCATCTGGAGCCCTGTGGGAAAGTCGCAGCACGATGACCACCATGAAATCGGTGGCCAGATCCGATAGCGAGTGGATCCCATCGGCGATCAGCGCCGTAGAGTTGGCAATCATCCCGATCACTATTTTCAGGATACCGAGAACGGTATCCAGAACGGCACCGATGATGGTGACTTTTTCTGCCGCCTTGCGCCGAATGTCCAGTTGTTCCTGCATCAGTCTGAAGCTCCCCATGCCACGGTGCGCATGATAACCGCAGAGCGCGGTGAGAACCAGTACCAGCCGCTGACAGCCGCGGGTTGCTTTATTTAACTATTTGATTATAAAGGTGTAAAAACATCTGATTAAAATATGATCAATTTGTGGCGAGGCAAGAGAACACGCCTGCTCAGCCCTTTTGGTAATCAAATTTTCACAGTGTTATCCACAGTAGATGTGGGTACTCGCAGCCAGCCCAGCAGCGGTGGGGGATGGGGCGAAACGACCGTGGTCGATCCGGTACCGGGTGCTTTGCCGTCGGCCTGATTGGCCGGCGCTCGCCACTGCCATGCTTAGGCGATACCGATGAGCTTGTGCAGCTGCAGGCTCAGTTTCCATTGCGGATGGCGTTGGCAGTAGTCGATGCAGCGGCGGGTGTTGCCGGCCAGCAGGGGGCCGTCCATCGGTTGCAGATAGAAATGCTCGAAGCTCAGCCGGCAAAATCGCTCGGGCGGTGCCAGCGGTTGCGGGTAGACCAGTTTCAGTTCGTTGCCCTGGCGTACCACCAGCTCACTGCCGGCCTTGGGGCTGACACAAACCCAGTCGATCCCGGCGGGAAGAGGGCGGGTGCCGTTGGTTTCGATGGCGATTTCAAACCCCTCGGCGTGCAGCGCGTCGATCAGGGAGGCGTCCAACTGCAGGGCGGGCTCCCCCCCGGTGCAGACGACGAAGGGGCGCCCGCCCGCCTGGTCGGGCCAGAGAGAGACGATCCGCCGAGCCAGCGCCGTGGCAGTGGCAAATCGCCCCCCCTGCGCCCCATCGGTGCCGACAAACGCGGTATCGCAGAAATCACAGATGGCGTTCGCCCGATCCCGCTCCCGACCGGACCAGAGATTGCAGCCGGCAAAACGGCAGAAAACCGCCGCCCGGCCCGCCTGAGCTCCCTCCCCTTGCAGGGTATAGAAGAGCTCCTTAACGCTGTACACGCTCGCCTCCGAACGCGGCCACCAGATCGGGCAGCAGGCGGGCGTACTCCAGCCCCATGTGGGCCAGTTCGCTGTCGCGGGCGGCGAGCGCCTCTTCCGGGGTATCCGCCTCGAGCTGTTCGCGATATTGGTCACACAGGCGCAGCCGGTGCAGGCTCAGATCCTCATGCAGCACCCAGCGGATCTGTTGCTGCCACTCCAGGGCCAACCGCTTCACCCGCATTCCGGCCGTGATGTGGGCGGCGATCTCGTCACAGAGCAGCTCCTGCCCCTTGACGCTGATCTTGCTGCCCTCTGTCTTCGGGTCGCGCAGTTCGCACTCATCTTCCAGCGCCCAGCCCGGTGGCATCGCCTCGCCCAGCACCCAGCCGGTCATGATCGTATCGGGTTGCTGTTGGCTCTGCACCAGCCGCACCTCGAGTGAGCCCACTGCCTTGCGCAGCTGATCGAGGAGTGCTTCCGCTCGCTTGTGGGAAGCGCTGTCCACCAGCAGCCAACCCTGCTGTGGCATCAGCAGGGCGTGGGTATGGCGACGGCGAGTGAAGCTGCGCGGCAGCAGTTCGAGAATCACCTCCTCCTTCAGCTGCAGCTTCTCCTTGCGGGATACCTTGCGGCTCTGTTCCCTCTCGATCAGCGTGATCTTCTCCTCTACGGCCTCGCGTACCACGCTGGCGGGCAGCAGGCGCTCCTCTTGCAGCAGATCGATCAGCATGAAACCGTTGCTGCTGAACACCAGCAGCCCGTCCGCTTCGCCAATGGGCGCGCTCCAGCCGCTGCGCTGCAGCTCATGGCTGGCGCAGGGGCGAAACGGGTGCCCCGACAGGGCTTCATTCAGATGATCAGGGGTGAAACCCGGGGCGGGCTCAAACCGGTAGGCGATGGCGTTACGAAACCAGAGCATGGTATCTCCAGGGGATGAAAAGGGGGCGGGATTATAACAGCGCCCACCGGGCAGGGGCACCCGGTGGGTGGGTGGCCGGGTCAGCAGCCTTCGAACGCGAGCAGGGCGTAGACGGGGATGCCGAGCTCCTGAATGCGGGTGGACCCCAGCAGATCCGGCAGGTCGATCAGTGCGGCCGCCTCGGTCACTTCTGCGCCGAGCTTCTTGACCAGGGTGCAGGCGGCCAAAATGGTGCCGCCGGTGGCGATCAGATCATCGAACAGCAGAACGCGATCACCGGGGGCAACGGCGTCGATCTGCATTTCGACGGTGGCGGTGCCATATTCCAGGGTGTAATCCTGCTGGACGGTCTCGCCGGGCAGTTTGCCCTTTTTGCGTATCAGCACCAGCGGCAGGTTGAGCTGGTGCGCCAGAATTGCCCCAAACAGGAAGCCACGGGCATCGATACAGGCGATATGGGTGATGTCGCTGTCGATATAGCGCTGGATGAACGCATCCGACACCATCCGCATCGCCCTGGGGTCCTTGAAGATGGGGGTCACGTCGCGGAAGGTGACACCGGGCTCCGGCCAGTCCGGCAGGGAACGGATGACGGACTTCACGTAAAACTCATCATAGGACATGGCTATCTCCCGGCTAAACACTCAGTTGATATAACTCAATGCGGTGAGGGTGAATTTAGGGTGTAATGCGCCCGTTGGGTTACACATCGAAACAGCTGCTTCATCGTTTTTATGCTGAGTAACGTGTATTTTTGCGCGGCCCGAGAACGGCCGCGTTTTTTTATCCCCGGTAACACCACGTTTTATTACCACCTTCCCGCGCTATCGGTTTGGATACATGCCAGCATCAGATTCCCACGCTGTGTCAGTCGAGCCGACCTTCCCACCGTAATTTGCACAGATGTGAGTTTGTTTCACCGCAAAGCTGATGGATCTGCTCCAAGTCGATCAACTCCACCTCCTTGCCTTCCACCCGCAGCAGGCCCAACTTCTGAAAACGGGTAAAGATGCGGCTGACAGTTTCGACTGCCAAACCCAGATAGTTGCCGATCTCATTGCGTGACATCGACAAACGAAAGTTGCAAGCGGAATAGCCACGAGCTCTGAAGCGTTGCGAGAGTTTTAGCAGGAAGGTCGCGACCCGTTGTTCCGCGCTCTTTTTCGACAACAAAAGCATCATCTGTTGATCGTCCCGCAGCTCCTTGCTCATGCTGCGCAGCATCTGTCGGCGCAGCTCCGGTAGCTGCCCCGACAATTCATCCAGACGCTCGAAGGGGATCTTGCAAACGGTGGTCGTCTCCAGCACCCTGGCGGAGAGGGGATAGTGGCTGACATCAAAACCGCTCAGGCCGACCAACTCGCCGGGAAAGTAGAAGCCGGTAATCTGCTCTTCACCTTCATCGGTGAGGGTGTAGCTCTTGACCGTACCGGCGCGGACGGCGTAGACGGAGCTGAAGGGATCGCCCTGATGGAACAGATGCTCACCCTTCTTGAGGGGGCGGCTTTTCTCGATGATCTCATCGAGCCGGTCGATTTCGGTCAGATCGAGCGATACGGGAAGACAAAGCGGACCCAGACTACAGACCTTGCAATGTACCTGCTGCAGGCTGTGTTGCGTTCCTTGAGATTTCTGGTCGGCCATGATGTCATCCTTATCGTGGGGTTCTCACCCTGCGGGGCTTCGCTTCATTATGTAACATTTACCCCGGAGGGTGAAGTGCCCGTCCCACCCCTCGAAGCACGACTTTAGATGATGCGCGAGAAGCGACGGGTGGCCTCCTGTTTGGGAATATAGGCATCGAACGCCATGCAGATCCGCCGGATCAGCAGCCGGCCCGCGGGGGTGACCCGAATGGACCCGGCGGCGAGCTCAATCAAGCCGTCGGCACTGAACTGCTCGAGATCGGCCCGTTCGGTGCGGAAGTAATCATCGAACCGGATATCGAAGCGCTGCTCGATGGCGGCAATATCCAGCTCGAACTGGCAGATCAACTGGGTGATGACCGCCCGGCGAATGTGGTCATCTCGGCTCAGTATTACGCCACGTTTCACGGCGTGTTGCTGCTGAGCGATGGCCTGAGTGTAGGCGGCGATATCGTGCTCATTCTGGTAGTAGACATCACCGATCTGGCTGATCGCCGATACCCCCATGGCGACCAGATCACAATCGGAATGGGTGGTGTAGCCCTGGAAGTTGCGGTGTAGCTTGCCCTGGGCCTGGGCGATCGCCAGCGCATCGTCGGGCTTGGCGAAATGGTCCATGCCGATATAAACGTAACCGGCCTCGAGCAGGCGGTCGATGCTGTTTTGCAAAATGGTGAGCTTGGTCGCGGCGCTGGGCAGATCTTCGGCGCGGATATGTTTCTGGGAGCGGAACCGGTCCGGCAGATGGGCATAGTTGAACACCGACAGACGGTCGGGGTCCATGGCGATGACGGTGTCGAGGGTGTGGGCAAAGCTCTCCACGCTCTGGTGCGGCAGGCCGTAGATCAGATCCATGTTGATCGATTGAAAACCCAGCTCCCGCGCCCGTTGCAAGACGCGCGCGGTCATCTCGGTGGGTTGGATACGGTTGACCGCCTCCTGGACCCGCCGGTCCACATCCTGAACGCCAAGACTGATCCGGTTGAAGCCGATCTCGCGCAGCACGGCCAGGGTCTGGTCGTCGGCCTCGCGCGGGTCGATTTCGATCGAGTAATCCCCCCCGTCATCAGCGCGCAGATTGAAATTGTGGCGCAGCGCCTGCATCAATTCGCGCATCTGCTCGGTGCTGATGAACGTGGGGGTGCCGCCGCCCCAGTGCAGCTGATCGACCTGCCGATCGCCACGGTACCACTGCGACAGTTTGGCCATCTCGCGATAGAGGGTTTCCAGGTAGGGCTGGGCTTTTTTACGGTTACGGGTGATCACCTTGTTGCAGGCGCAGTAGTAACAGACGTGGGCGCAGAAGGGGATATGCACGTACAGCGACAGCGGTGCCGCCGGGTCGGCCGTGGCGCGGCCGGTTTCGATCAGCTGCTGTGGGCTCAGACCGGAATCGAACTGGATGGCGGTGGGGTAAGAGGTATAGCGTGGGCCCGATAGATCGTAACGCTTGATCAGGTCCAGATCCCAGCGGATGGTTCTCTCTCTATTCACCTCAGTACCTCGCTTGTTGGTTGGCCGCTCGGGGGTATCAGAATCGCCCGCCCGAGCGATGGTTGGTGAAGGTCAATGCGGTTGCCACAGGCTGCCCCAAGGTAGAGTGGCCAGACCAAACAGAATCACCAGTAGCCCCGCTCCCTGGCGCACACCACTGCGTTGCAGCAGTTGCTTCAATTGCCGTGCCAGCAGGGCCGAGGTCAGCAGCGCCGGCAACGTACCGATACCGAACACCAGCATCAGGCCGGCGCTGGTGAGGCTGTCCTGGCTCACTGTGCCCGCCCAGAGCAGGGTGGTATAGACCAGTCCGCAGGGCAGCCAGCCCCAGCAGGCCCCCAGCAACAGGGCCTTGGGCAGGGTGGTGGCGGGCAGCAGGGGGCGGGTCAGCGGTTGCAACCGCCGCCAGAACAGACCCCCCAGCCGCTCCAGATAGGCGGCACCCTGCCACCAGCCGGCAATGTACAACCCCATCACCACCATGATCAGCGCCGCCAGTGAGCGCAACAGCCAGGTCAGTTGGGCCGTTTGCGTGAACAGTTGTCCCAGTTGGCCGATCAGGGCACCCGCCAGGGCGTAACTGCCCAGGCGGCCCAGATTGTAGGCCAGTTGCAAGCTCAAGCCGCGCTCGCCACCGCTCAGGGCCAGGCTGCCGGCGATGCCGCCGCACATGCCGATGCAGTGGGTGCTGCCGGCGAGCCCGAACAGCAGGGCGGATGCCAGTAGAGCCGAATCCGCCATGGTCAACGGCTATCCTGCTCGCCATCGTCCGTCGGTGCCGGCCCGCCCTTTTGACGCGCCTCTTTCGGGATCAGCTCCTCGTCATCATCATACAGAATGCGGTGGGCCGGTGAGTCCAGATCATCGAATTGGCCGCTGTTCACACTCCAGAAAAAGGCCCAGATAGCGACCCCGGCCAGAATGATGGCGATGGGAATCAACAGGATGACAATATCCATCAGTGCTCCACTTGCTCAAGGGTAGACGCTGCCCCGCTCCGGTGGCGGCTCAGTCGCATCGCGTTGCCGACCACGACCAGCGAGCTGGCCGACATGCCGATCGCGGCCCAGTAGGGGGGGACCAGCCCGGCGGCGGCGGCGGGCAGGGCAACTAAGTTGTAGAGTAACCCCCAGCCGAGGTTCTCGCGGATGATCGCCCGGGTCTTGCGCGCCAGGCGCACACAGTCGACCAGCCGCATCAGGTCGTTGGCGATCAGCACCGCATCGGCGCTGGTCTTGGCCAGGTCGGTTGCGCTGGCCATGGCCACCGAGGTGCGCGCCCCGGCCAGGGCCGGGATATCATTGATACCATCCCCCACCATGATGATTTCGGCACCTTGCTGGCGCAACTGGTGCAGGTGGGCCAGTTTTTGTTCCGGGCTCATCCCACTGAACACCTGCTCGATTCCCAAGCGGGAGGCGACCTTTTGCGCCGCGTCGGAAGCATCACCGGTAAGGAGCAGCGGTGTCAGCCCCAGCGCGCGCAGTTCGGCCACGGTGTGCGCCGCCTCGGGCCGGATCTTGTCATCCAGTCGGAACCAGCCCAAGGGCTGTTCAGTGTCCGCCAGCAACAGCCACATCCCTTTGGCTTCCGGTTGAGTGGGGGTGTTATCGGGGCAGACAAAACCGGCTTTGCCGATGCGGTAGAGTTTGCCCTCGACGGTGCCGCTCAGCCCCTGACCGACATGCACCTGTACATCCGTGGCGGGCTGAATGACGTGGGCGCGAAAGGCGCGGGCAATCGGATGTTCCGAACGGCTCTCCAGCGCGGCAGCGATGCGCAACAGTGTTTGACTGTCGCGGGCGCCCAAGGGGCGGATCTCCTCGATGTTGAGGCTGCCTTCGGTCAAGGTACCGGTTTTGTCAAAGACGATATGGGTCGCCGAGGCGAAGCTCTCCAGAACGTGTCCGCGGCTGATCAACAGACCGCGCTGGCGCAGGGTGCCGGTGGCGGCGGTCAGCGCGGTCGGTGTGGCCAGTGAAAGCGCACAGGGGCAGGTGACGACCAGCACCGAGAGGGTGACCCAGAATGCTCGCGCCGGATCGTAACCGTACCAAAAGAGCGCTACGGCCACGGCGGTCAGCAGCGTTGCGGCCACGAACCGGCTGGCCACGCGGTCGGCGATGCGGGCGACGCCCGGCTTTTCCGCCTGGGCGCGGTCCAGCATACGGATGATGGCGGAGAGGCGACTTTCACTGCCGGTTTCGGTGACTTCGATCTGCAGCGGGTGCTCGATATTGAGCGTACCGCCGATCACCGGCTCCCCCGGGCCGCGCGACTGGGGCAGATATTCA
Organism: Pseudomonadota bacterium; assembly: GCA_034189745.1. Taxonomy (GTDB): domain Bacteria; phylum Pseudomonadota; class Gammaproteobacteria; order Pseudomonadales; family Balneatricaceae; genus Marinobacterium. Next base: position 31,651 of record JAXHUI010000006.1, on the reverse strand, counting down.
CCGGTCAGGGCGGATTCGTCCACCGAGCTGCGCCCCTCGACAATACGGCCATCAGCGGGAATGGTATGCCCCGATTTGACCAACACCCGGTCACCGCTATGCAGCTGCGTGGCGGGAACCAGGGTTTCCTTGCCGCCCTCGAGGCGGATCGCGCTGGTGGGTAGCAGATCAAGCAGCGCGTTGCCCGCCCGCCCGGTACGGTGGCGCGCCGCCATCTCCAAGAAGCGCCCGACCAGCAGGAAAAAGGCGAACATGGTGACCGACTCGAAATAGACATCACCGCTACCGGAGAGGGTGGACCAGACGCTGGCCAGGTAGGCGAGCAGGATCGCCAGCGAGACCGGCACATCCATGCTCAGACTGCGTGTCTGCAGATCACGCCAGGCAGCTTTGTAGAAGGGGATGGAGGAGTAGAGTGCCACCGGGGTCGCCAGCACCATGCTGGCCCAGTTGATCAGGGCGATGATATGGGTATCCATGGAGTGGCTGAGTTCACCGGCATACAGCGCCACGGTGAGCATCATGGTTTGCGCCATGCAAACACCGGCAACACCGAGGCGGCGCACGGCCCGCCGGCGCTCCCGATCCAGCAACTGCTCCTCACAGTTGGGCTGGTAGGGGTGGCCCTGGTAGCCAATGCGATCGATCTCCGCCAGCAGGCGACTCAGGCGCGTGGTATCACTCTGCCAGCGGAGGCGGGCGCGATGGGTGGTCATGTTGACGCTGGCTGAGATCACCCCCGGCTGGCTGCCAAGGTGTTTCTCCAATAGCCAAACACAGGCGGCACAGGTAATCCCTTCGATCACCAGCAGCGCCTCCTTCTGCTTCTCCCCGACGCTGTGCACAAAGCCGCGCTGTATTTCGGGGTTGTCATACAGTTCCAGCTCCTGCTTGCGCCGATCGCTGCTGTTGGTGCGAATCAGCTCACTGTCGGCGTTTTGGCCATCACGGTGGCGATAGAAATTGTCCAGGCCACCATCGATGATGGCCTGGGCCACCGCCTGACAACCGGGACAGCACATGGCGCGGGGCTTGCCTTCGATGGTGACGCTGTAGCGGCTGCCACGGGGAACGGGCAGTCCGCAGTGATAGCAGCGGGTGCGCGCCGTAGACGGCTGGGCGCTCATGGTAGACTCACTGTGCACTGAGCGTGAAACTGAGCCGTTCCGTGTAGGGCGGAGTGATCTCCTGACGCAGCCCCCAGCTGTCGTCAGTAGGCGACAGGGAAAGGTAGCGTTTTCCGATCAGCCCTGCGTTGAGGCTGCCGGAGTAGATGCCCTTACCGTCGACGCTTCTCAGGGTCAGAATCTGGTCGAACTTCTGGTGCGTCGGGTGGATGATGTTGAGTTTCAGTGTTTGCGGGAATGTCGTCAGAGCGCCACTCAGGCGTAGATTGATGTCACCGGTCACGGTGTCGAAATCGAGCCTGGCTTTGAGCCCGAGTTGGCTGGCCGCCTCCGCCTTCGAGGTATCGATGCTGGTGCCACGGGCCACCTTGTAAATGTCCTCTTTGACGATGCCGTCGCTGGTGGTGACCGCTATATAGATGAACACAGAAGCATAGATGAACACCGCAATCAGTGGCGACAGAATGAACCAGAGCCAGGGCTGTTTGTACCAAGGTGCGGGGGGAGTCGGGTGTATATTCATGACACTCCTTGAATGGAAACGGCCGGAAGGGACCGGCCGCCATTCTAACCTGAAAAAGCCGAATGAAGCACTAGCGCTGCGGGGTTGGACCGAGGAAGCGGCTTTCGGTTTCATGCCGTATCGATGGGTCATCAACCGCCTCGACGGCAAAGTGGAATGTGATGTTGCCTCGAGGCAGCTGATCCGGGGCGATCTGAACCCTTACCGGGTAGTTCAAAAGCTCACCGGCCTGTACAGTCACCCTGGCGGGCGAGATCATGGTGAGACCTTCCGGCCCGTCGATCCTGATTTGGTAGTCGTGATCGACCTGCCCCTTGTTGGCAATCTTGAGGGTGTAGATGTTCTCGATCATGCCGGCGGGGGTGGTGGTGTACAGCTGGCCTCGATCGCGAATCACATCGACTTCCAGGGGAACGCGGTTGCCAATGGCCCAGGTAAAGGCGGAAAACATCACCAGCAGGGCAACAAAGTAGCCGATCAAGCGGGGACGCAACAGTTTGGTCTTTTTACCGTTCAGGGCGTGCTCGGTGGTGTAACGCACCAGGCCCGGCTCATATCCCATCCGCCGCATCATCTCGTCGCAGGCATCCACACAGGCACCGCAGGCGACGCACTCGTACTGCAGGCCGTCACGGATATCGATCCCCACCGGGCATACATGCACACAGGCGTAACAGTCGATGCAGTCACCCAGTCCAGCGGCCTTCCTGTCGGTGCTCTTCTTGCGGCTACCCCGGGGCTCACCCCGCTTTTCGTCATAGGAGATGATGAGAGTATCCTGATCGAACATCACGCTCTGAAAGCGGGCGTAGGGGCACATATAGATGCACACCTGCTCACGCAGCCAACCGGCGTTGCCGTAGGTGGCGACGGAGAAGAACGCCAGCCACCAGGTTTGCCAGGGGCCGAGATCCCAGGCGAGGATATTGGGGACCAGTTCACGGATCGGCGAAAAGTAGCCGACGAAAGCCACCGCGGTGGCGATGGCAAGGCAGATCCAGATGGCGTGTTTGGCACTTTTACGCAGGAATTTTTCGGTGTTCAGCGGTTGTTTGTCGAGCTTCATCCGTTTGTTGCGATCACCCTCGGTGATCCGCTCGGCCCAGATGAAAAGCCAGGTCCAGACAAACTGGGGGCAGGCATAGCCGCACCAGAGGCGGCCCGCAAACACCGTGACAAAAAAGAGGGTAAACGCCAGGATGATCAGCAGCCAAGAGAGCAGTACAAAATCCTGGGGCCAAAACGTCATGCCAAAGATATGAAACTGCCGATTGGGCAGATCGAACAAAATGGCTTGGCGCCCGTCGTACTGAAGCCAAGAGAAACCGTAAAACATCGCCAGCATGACAAAGCCGGAGATGATACGAAAGTTCTTGAAGAACCCCTTGTAATACTTGACGTAAATGTGTTCACGCTTGGCGTAGAGGTCGTAGGATTCAGGCTCCTGGTTGCCTCGGGTTACGTCCTTTACCGGTATCTGATTCATGCCAGTACCTGCTGCTGGGTTGTGTCGTCAGGGTCTGCGCTCCATTGGGAGTACGAGCATTATACTAGAGCGCGAACAAAAAAGGCGACATGACATGGGTCACATCGCCTTTTGGGCCTTGGTCTGGCACTTACTGGTTGGACAAGCTGTAGACGTAGGCGGCAATCAGGTGGATCTTGTCGTCCGATAGCAGATCCTTGTGCGCCGGCATCACCCCCGCACGACCGGCGCGGATGGTTTGCGCGATCTGGGTGAAGTCGCCCCCATAAAGCCAGGTGGTGTCGGTCAAGTTGGGCGCGCCCAGTGCCTGCATCCCTTTGCCCTCAGGACCGTGGCAGGCGGTACACAGGGCCTGGAACTGTTTTTCGCCATTGGCGACGTCGGTTCCGGGCGCCGGCTGCTGGCCACTGAGGGTCATGACATAGCTGGCCACATCTCGCACGCCATCTTCACCGAGCACGGCGGCCCATGCCGGCATGCCGCCGGTACGGCCCTGTGTGATGGTTTGTTTGATCTGCTCAGGAGCCCCCCCCCAGAGCCAGTCGTTATCGGTCAGGTTGGGGAAGCCGACCGCGCCGGTGGCGGCGGAGCCGTGGCAAACAGCGCAGTTGTTGGCGAACATGCGCTGCCCCATTTTCAGGCCGCTTTCGTTTTCAGGCTGCTGTAGCTCCTCGATGGAGAGAGCCGCATATTTGGCGAATACCGGCGCGTACACCTCCTCGGCATGTTGCATCTCCTCCTCCCACTGCCCATGGGAGCTCCAACCCAGCAACCCGTTGAAGTTGCCCAGCCCCGGGTAGAGGAGCAGGTAGCCCAAGCCAAAGATCACGGTGGTGACGAACAGGTAAAACCACCACTGCGGCAGTGGGTTGTCATACTCTTCGATCCCGTCGAACTCATGACCCATGGTGGTGTCGGTCGTTTCCTTGAACGTTTCGTTTTTGCGGGTAGCCAGCAGCAGCCACGCACAGCCGAAAATGACGGCCAGGGTGATGACGGTTACCCACGCGCTCCAGAAAGCACTCATTTGTTATCTCTCCTGTTATGGGTCTCTTGGGGTCGGTTCTGCCTCTCCTCGCTCATCCTGTGCTGCTCTTCATCGGCAAAGGGGAGCTGAGACGCTTCATCGAACCTTTTCTTGTTCCCCGGCAGGAGAACCCAGATGAAAAGGCCGATGAAGGTGATCAGCATCACGACCGGAATGTAAGGACCATAAACATCATAACTCACTGATAATTACCGCTTGTTGGTATAAACAGAGTGTGTTTTACCCAGTGACTGCAGGTAGGCGACCAAGGCATTGATTTCGGTCTTGCCGGCTACGTCATCACGGGCTGCGCTGATCTGCTCATCCGTATACGGCACGCCCAGCTTGCGCAGCGTTTCCATTTTCGCTGCGGTTTCATCTCCAACCAGCTGGTTCTCGAACAGCCATGGGTAGGCGGGCATTTTCGATTCAGGCACTACATCACGCGGGTTGTAGAGGTGAGCACGATGCCAGTCATCGGAGTAGCGTCCGCCCACACGGGCCAGATCCGGCCCGGTTCGCTTGGAGCCCCACAGGAAGGGGTGTTCCCACACATGCTCGTTGGCGGTCGAGTAGTGGCCGTAACGCTCGGTTTCGGCGCGGAACGGACGAATCATCTGGGTGTGGCAAACGTGACAACCCTCCCGGATGAAGATGTCGCGGCCTTCCAACTCCAGTGCCGTGTAGGTGCGCAGCCCCTCGATCGGCTTGGTGGTGGAGCTCTGGAAGAACAGCGGTACGATCTCCGCGAGGCCACCACCGCTGATCACGATAATGATCAGCAGGACCATGAGGCCGATGTTCTTTTCAATCGTTTCGTGTTTGATCATTGTCTTCTGCTCCTCGTCTCAATCAGGCCGCTTGGGCAGAGGGTTCAGCCGCCTTGACGGCACTGCCCTTGCGCACGGTCTGCCAAACGTTGAAGGCCATCAGCAGCATACCGGTCAGGAAGAACAGACCACCGATCGAGCGTACCAGATAACCCGGGTGGCTGGCCTGGAGCGCCTCGACGAAGCTGTAGGTCAGCGTGCCATCTTCGTTGACCGCACGCCACATCAGCCCCTGCAGGATACCGTTGACCCACATGGAACAGATGTACAGCACGGTACCGATGGTAGCGAGCCAGAAGTGGGTGTTGATCAGGCCGACAGAGTACATCTGCGCCTTGCCATACAGTTTTGGGATCATGTGATAGATCGCACCGATGGTTATCATCGCCACCCAACCCAAGGCACCGGCGTGAACGTGACCAATGGTCCAGTCGGTATTGTGGGAGAGCGCGTTGACGGTCTTGATGGACATCATCGGGCCTTCAAAGGTGGACATGCCGTAAAAGGAGAGAGCTACCACCAAAAAGCGCAGGATCGGGTCGGTACGCAGTTTGTGCCAGGCACCGGAGAGGGTCATCATGCTATTGATCATACCGCCCCAGGAGGGGGCCAGCAGGATCAGTGACATCACCATGCCGAGGGTCTGGGTCCAGTCTGGCAGAGCGGAGTAGTGCAGGTGGTGGCCGCCGGCCCACATATAAGTCGCGATCAGCGCCCAGAAGTGAACCACGGAGAGGCGATAGGAGTAGACCGGACGTTCAGCCTGCTTGGGCACGAAATAGTACATCATCCCCAGGAAGCCGGCGGTCAGGAAGAAGCCCACCGCGTTGTGGCCGTACCACCACTGAACCATCGCGTCTACAGTGCCGGGGTACATGGAGTAGGATTTGGTCAGGGTAACCGGCATCGCCATACTGTTGACGATATGCAGCACCGCCACGGTGATGATGAACGCCATGTAAAACCAGTTGGCCACGTAGATGTGCGAAGTCTTGCGCTTCTTGACGGTGCCGAGGAAGACGATGGCGTAGCAAACCCAAACCACGGTGAGCAGGAGGTCGATCGGCCACTCCAGCTCGGCGTACTCCTTGGCGGAGGTCAGCCCCAGCGGGAGGGTGATGGCCGCGGACAGGATCACCGCCTGCCAGCCCCAGAAGGTGAACGCCGCCAGGCCGTCCGAGAACAGACGGGTTTGGCAGGTGCGCTGCACCACGTAGTAGGAGGTGGCAAAGAGGGCACAGCCACCAAACGCGAAGATCACCGCGTTGGTGTGTAACGGACGGATGCGTCCGAAGGTCAACCAGGGAATATCGAAGTTCAGTGCAGGCCACACCAGCTGGGCGGCGATCAAAACGCCGACGCCCATACCGACGATGCCCCAGACCACCGTCATGATGGCGAACTGGCGCACGACCTTGTAGTTGTAAGTCGGGTTTTCAGTTGCAATGCTCATGTCAGGCTCTCATCAACAAGCTAATAGTAGTAAGAAGAGTTCCGCCTGCAATTATCTGGCAATACCCACGCCATTTCAATGCGATGGAACCTTTAACTGTGGTTTATTGTCGCAGCGGTTTTTTGCCTGCATAGGGATACCCGAGTGCCGCCAAGGGACTTTTAACTATCTGAATTGTATTGGAAAACTAATGGGTTTCTCGATTTTTTCGCCGGCTGTTGCGGTCAGACCATCCGCTTTTCAACGATCCCGGGCGACTGATCAGGGTTGATTCGATCCTTTGCTTGATATGGATCAAACGTGTTTTTTGTCTGTTTTTATTCTGAATATGGGGGTATTCCTTTTTTTAATGCCAAATCGTTATTATGCCGCGTCGCCGCTTCGGCGGGGGGATGGAGCGCTGCCAGCCGCTGTGGCAGGGGTGGTGAGTCGCTCGCGCTGGGCTACCTCCAGCTTGAGCCGGCGGCACTATAGCGGGATAATCAGCGCCAAAGCAGGTACACGGATTGTGTCAGCGGTTCCGTGGCTGCATCCGATCTGCAACAATACCCGCTCTATTTCGAGGTAGTGATAGCCCATGAATGAATTTGCCGCAGACCATCTGCTGGATGCCAGCGGCCTGTTGTGTCCCGAACCGGTGATGTTGCTGCACAACAAGGTACGCGAGATGCAGGCCGGCCAGCTGCTGCAACTGCGGGCGACCGACCCCTCCACCCAGCGCGATATACCCAAGTTTTGCGCCTTTCTCGGCCATGAGCTGATAGAGCAGCGGACGATCGACCGCCACCATTTCGAGTATTTGATTCGTAAAGGGGCTGGCTGAGTGTCAGAGTTGAATGATCTGCGGCAAAGAGTGGAAGCCCTGTTGCAGGAGTGTGAACGCAGGCTGTCGGTCGTGGAGAGGCAGCGCAGTCGAATGGAAACCGGGGCAAGCGCCCGGACAACAGAGAGTGGAATAGTGAACCAGACCGCCAACAACAAAAATCGCTCCAAAAACAGGACTGCCAATCAGGCGGCGCTGGAGCAGCTGATCGAAATCTACCCGCAGACATTCAGCCGTGACGATGTCCGCCCGCTCAAGGTCGGTATTCAGGAGGATCTGATCGCCGATGGCAAACTGGCTCGCAACAGAATCAAGCGCGCCCTGGCCACCTACGTGCGCTCGTTCCACTACCTGCGCGCCGTCAAGGAGGGGGTCGATCGCATCGATCTGAGCGGTGAGGCGGCGGGGCAGGTCACGGCCGCAGAGGCCGAGCACGCGGCGGCGCGGTTGCAAGAGATCCAGGCGCAGCGCAAGGAGCGCCAAAAGCAGGAACGGGCCAAACAGCAGGCCGCGCGCCAGCAGCAGAAGGAAGAGCGCCTCAATCGTAAACTCGAAACCCTGATCAACCTCAAGGGACGCTGAACGGTTTCGAGCGCTCCAGCGGCAGCTCAAGGTTTCAGGCGGGCCCTTTTCTGGATGGCCGCACCGCCGGCGCGGTGCGCGATTCGGATCAGTCGCGTCGTCAACAACACAGCACCGACGCTGAGGCCGATCAGCAGTCCATACCAGAGTCCCGCCGCTCCCTGCGGCGGCGTCAGCCACTGGGTGAACCCCAGCAGGTACCCGACCGGCAGGCCGATCAGCCAGTAGGCGATGAACACCATCAGCAGGGGCACGGCGGTGTCCTTGTAACCACGCAGGGCACCGGCCGCGCTGACCTGCAGCGCATCGGAAAATTGAAACACCGCCGCAATGCTGATCAAGGTGGCGGCCAGGCTGGTAATCGTTTCACGATCGGTGTAGAGACCGACGATCGACTCGGCCAGCAGCAGCGACAGTGAGCTGCTTACCAGGGCGATGGTCAGGGTGATCATGACACCGGTGACGACGGCATGGCGGGCGGCTGCGGTCTGGCCGGCGCCCACCAGCTGGCCCACGCGAATGGTAAGCGCCATGGCGATGCTGAGCGGCACCATGAAAATCATGCCGGTATAGCTGATGGTGATCTGGTTGGCGGCTATGACCGTTTCCCCCAGCGGAGCCAGCAGCAGCGCCAGCACGCAGAACATGCTGACCTCGATCAGCAGCGCGAAGCCGATCGGCAGCCCGAGCCGCAGGAAGGTCAGCATCACCGCGCCCCTGGGCGGTTGCCAGTGTTGGTACAACCGCAGTGGCCGGAAGCGGGAGCTGCGCAGCAGGTAGGCAACGCCGGTCAGTAGCATGATCCACATCACCACCGCGCTGGCATAGCCGCAGCCAACCCCCCCCAGCGCCGGCAGTCCCAGCTTGCCAAAAATCAACGTGTAGTTGAGCGGAATGTTACACAGCATCCCCAGCACGGCGATGCGCATGATCGGGTGGGTTTTGCCAAAGCCCTCGCTGTAGCTGCGCACCACCTGATAGAGCAAAAATGCCGGAAACCCCCAACTGATCGCGTCGAGATAGCCGCGCGTGGTCTGTTCCAGGCGAGGTTCCAGTTGCAGCAGTTCGAGGATCGGGCCGGGGTGGCGCAGCAGCGCGACCCCCAACAGGCTCAACAGCAGTGCGATCCAGACGGCCTGTTGTAGTACCTGGCGGCTGCGCTGTTCGCGATTGGCCCCGACCAGATGGGCCACCAGGGGTGTGGTAGCCAGCAGGATGCCGGCCAGCGCCAGAAAAAGTGGCAACCAGAGGCTGCTGCCGAGGGCGATGGCCGCCAGGTCGTTGGCGCCGGCGCGGGCGGCCATCAGGGTATCGACGAAACTGATGGCACTCTGGGCCAGCTGCGCCACCATGATCGGCCAGCCCAGCCGCAACAGGGTGAAAATTTCCTCACGGCGGCTGAAACGGGGGCTCAACATCCGCGGGTGACTGGCTGCAGGGTGGGCGTGGCGTGGAGCGGGCGCTCTCTCGGTTCGGCGTGGCTGGGCATATCGGCTTATCCTCCTCTGGCGGGCAAGGATAAGGGTGCGCCCACGGCAGTGCAACGTTAAGATGCACCGGTAGGGCTCGATCAATTCTGGAGGTGAACCATGCAACTGCAAGATGGCGGCTTGCTGCGGGAGCAGGCTTATGTGAACGGTGAGTGGGTCGATGCGAAAAGCGGCGAGACCTTCGCCGTGTACAACCCCGCCACTGGCGAGGCACTGGCCCGGGTGCCGCTGATGTCGGAGGCGGATGCCAAAGCGGCGGTGAGCGCCGCTGACCAGGCGTTCAAGCAGTGGCGTGTTACCACCGCCAAGGAGCGAGCGGCTCTGCTGCGGCGCTGGTTTCAGTTGCTACAGGAGAATCAGGACGACCTGGCGTTGCTGATGACGCTCGAGCAGGGCAAGCCGCTGGCCGAAGCGCGGGGCGAGGTGCAGTACGCGGCCAGCTTCATCGAGTGGTTTGCGGAGGAGGGTAAACGGGCCTACGGCGAGCTGATTCCAACGCACAAGCCCGATGCACGCATTCTCGTCACCCGTGAGCCGGTGGGAGTGGTCGCCGCCATCACCCCCTGGAACTTTCCGGCGGCGATGATCACCCGCAAGGCCGCTCCCGCCCTGGCGGCCGGTTGCAGCTTCATCTGCAAGCCGGCGGAGGATACCCCGCTTACTGCCCTGGCGCTGGCGGAGCTGGCCCACCGCGCCGGCATTCCGGCGGGGGTTTTCAACATCGTGACCGGTGACCCGAAAGCGCTGGGGGCGATCCTGACCGGCGATGAACGAGTGCGTAAACTCTCCTTTACCGGCTCGACGGCGGTGGGCAAGTTGCTGATGGCGCAGTGTGCCGATACGGTCAAACGGATCTCGCTGGAACTGGGCGGCAACGCCCCCTTCATCGTATTTGATGATGCGGACCTCGAACGGGCGCTGGAGGGGGCCATGGCATCCAAATATCGCAATTCAGGCCAGACCTGCGTCTGCACCAACCGCTTTCTGGTGCAGGATGGCATCCATGACCGCTTCGTCGAGGCGTTGGCCGAGCGTGTTCAGGCGCTGAAGGTGGGGCCGGGGATCGACCCGGAAGTGCAGCAGGGACCGCTGATCAATACCGCCGCCGTGGCCAAGGTGCAGAGCCATATCGAGGATGCCGTGGCCAAGGGGGCCCGCGTGGTGTGCGGTGGCAAGCCCCACGCGCTGGGACGTACCTGGTTCGAGCCCACCGTGCTGCGCGATGTGACGCCGCGGATGCGGGTGGCCACGGAGGAGACCTTTGGCCCGTTGGCGCCGGTGTTCCGCTTCAGTGACGAGGCGGAGGCGATCGCTATGGCAAATGACACCGAGTATGGTCTGGCGGCCTACCTGTTCAGCCGTGATCTGGGCCGGGTCTGGCGGGTGGCGGAGGCTCTCGAGTATGGCATGGTCGGTATCAACGAGGGGCTCATCTCCACCGAGCTGGCTCCGTTTGGGGGGGTCAAGGCGTCCGGGATGGGGCGTGAAGGAGCGCGGCAGGGACTGGAGGAGTATCTGGAGTGTAAATATATGCTGATGGGCGGTATCTTAGACCAGAACGGCCGGGGTGCGAGCTGCACCCCGGCCACGTTCAAGGCTGGATCGATCAGTGATCAGTCCAGACGTCTGCGGACATAGCTGCCCGGGGCCGGTTCGATCACCTTGTATTCGCCGTTGCCATACTCTTTCGGCGCGTCGATCTTCTTGCCGGCGCGGCGGCGCAACCACTCGTTCCAGTGGGGCCACCAGGAACCGTCATGGCGTTCAGCGGTTTCCAGCCAGTGGTCGGGCCCCTGTCCCATCTCCCCCTTGATCCAGTAGTGGCGACGGTTCTTCTGCGGCGGGTTGATGACGCCGGCCACATGCCCGCTGGCACCGAGCACGAACTCGACCGTACCCGTAAACAGATCCAGTGCCTTGAAGGTGCCTTTCCACGGCGCGATATGGTCTTCCAGGGTGGAGAGGAAGTAGCAGGGGGTTTTGACCCGGCGCAGGTCGATCGGCTCACCGCAAACGGTCAGGCCATCCGGTTCGACCAGTTTGTTCTCCAGATACATCTTCTTGATATAGAAGGTGTACATGGCGGCCGGCAGGTTGGTCGGATCGCTGTTCCAGTAGAGAATATCGAACGGTGGCGGTGTCTGCCCCTTGAGGTAGTTGTTGACCACGTAGGACCAGATCAGGTCATTGGAGCGCAGCATGTTGAAGGAGGTGGCCAACTCGCGGCCGTTCAACACGCCTTCACTGTTGACCTTGGATTCCAGCTGTTTGACCTGGTATTCGTCGATATACACCCGCAGATCGCCCGCTTCGCTGAAATCGATCAGCGTGGTGAGGAAGGTACAGCTGCCGACGGAGTTGTCCTTGCGGTTGGTCAGCACGGCGAGGGCCGTGGCCATCAGGGTGCCGCCAACACACCAGGAGACGACGTTGACTTTTTCCTGAGCGCTGACCGCCTTGGTGACCTCGAGCGCCTTCAGGATGCCATCGCCCACATATTGGTCCCAACCCAGATCGCGCTGCTCCGGGGTGGGGTTGACCCAGGAGATGAGGTAAACATCCTGCCCCTGCTCCAGACAGTAGCGAACAAATGAGTTCTCCGGCTGCAGATCGAGAATGTAGAATTTATTGATGCTCGGCGGCACGATCAGGGTCGGTCGCTCATGCACCTGCTCGCTCAACGGCTTGTAGTGGATCAGCTGGAAGATCTCGTTCTGGAAAATCACCGCGCCTTCGGTGGTGGCCAGATTTTTGCCCAGCTCGAAGGAGTCTTCGTCGGTCATCGAGATGCGCCCCTTCTCGATGTCGCTGAGCAGGTTTCTCAGACCGTTGATCAGGCTTTCGCCCTTCGTCTCCAGCGCCTGCTGCAGCACCTCCGGGTTGGTGAACGCGAAGTTGGTGGGGGAGAGCGCGTCCACATACTGGCGGGTATAAAACTCCAGCTTTTGCTGTTCCTGCGGCGACAGCTTGGCGTTGTGGGCCATTTCGGTCAGCATGCGGGAGGTCAGCAAGTAGGACTGTTTGATATAATCGAACACCGGGTTTTTGGACCAGTCTTCAGACTTGAAGCGGCGGTCACCCGGGGGGGGTTCCGCCACCGGTTTTTCACTGATGTCGCCCGAGAGCAGATTGCGCCAGAGATTGAACTGAGCCAGTTGGTAGTCCGTGATGGCGCGCACCCAGACGCTTGGATCTTCGAGCGAGCGGGTCGCGAGCTCTGTCCATGACTGGGCGAACTGTCGCAGGATGTCATCGGCACCGGTGGTGGAGAACATCTCCAGCAGTTTGCTGGTCTCCCGGTTGACGTAGTTGATGAATTCCTGCGGGTCTGTGGTGATATCGTCTTTTTTTTCCGTCATAACTGCCTGCTTTCAGTCTAAGTTGTCCGGTATGAGCGCAGCCCCTCGGTCTCGATCGCACCATGGGTTCCAAAGTCAATCTGCCAGTTGGGGTGTGGTGGGAAGCCTGTTTGAGCATAAACCCGCGCCTTGGCAGTGGCAAGCTCCAAGCGCCATCAGCATCCCCGATTGTTGTTGCAGGCGCGTGACCGTGGTGGAGTGGGCGCCGGTCGCCGCGGCCGCGCGTTGCGGCGTGGCGAAGGGGTGGCCACCGCGCCCAATGTTGCTGTTGCACACCCAATGATGGCAAGGAGAAACCATGTACCAGCTCGATCTGATGACCACCACCGGTTGCCACCTGTGTGATGACGCCGTTGCCCTGCTCCAGCGGGAGCTCGTGGCGCAAGCGGTTGAGGTGGATCTGGTGGAGATCGCCTACGATGAAGCGCTGCTGCAACGCTACGGTGACCGTATTCCGGTGCTGGTGGATCGAAATGGCGGCGCTGAGCTCGACTGGCCCTTCGATGGCTCGCAGCTGGCGCAGTTTCTGCGCCGCTGCGGGCGATCGCCAGAGGGCGTCAGCCCTCGTTCTGTAACGCCAGACGCTTGAACTCCCGCGGGCTGAACAGGGCCACCGGGCGGTCGGCCAGCCGTTCATAGATCACCCGAAATGCCAGTACATTTTGCACATAGCGGCGGGTTTCATCGAACGGAATCGTTTCGATCCAGATATCCAGCGGCAGCTCGCCCCGCGCCTCCAGCCACTGGCTGACCCGATAGGGGCCGGCGTTGTAGGCGGCGGAGGCGTAGGCCAGGTTGCCCTCGAAGCGTTGGGCCATCTCGCTCAGATAGGCGGTGCCCAGACGAATGTTGGTGTCCGGCTCGGAGAGCCGGTGCAGACTGGGCAGGGGGATGGCGTGGCGTTTGGCGGTGGCGCGTGCCGTCGCCGGCATCAACTGCATCAGCCCCCGTGCGCCGGCCCGGGAGCGCGCCTGCAGCCAGAACGCGCTCTCCTGACGGGCGATGGCCACCGCCCAGGCGGGATCGATCGAGCCGCTGCGGGCGTGTCGCTGGAACAGCTCTGGCAAGGGGTTGGGGAAGCGCAGCTGCATATCGTCCCAGCGCCGGCTGCTGATGGCGCCGCGAATGCCCTGGTCATACCAGCCCCAATCCTGGGCCAGATGGGCGGCCAGGTGGATCTGCTCGGGGGGCATGCGGCTGGTCGCCAGATTCCACTCCGAACGGGCATCGTAGTACCGTTCCAGCGCCAGCAGCTCGCGCATCCGCACAAAAGCGGGCTGTTGCGCCAACTGCTGTTTTGCGGCCTCGCTCTGGCTCAAGGGGGTGTGGTTGAGCTGATAGGGGGTACCCAGCCTCTGGGCCGCCAGGAAGCCGTAGAAGGAGCGTTCGCGGGCAAGCGCGCGCAGTAGCGCCGCCCCGCCGGGGTCGTCCCGCCGCTCCAGAGCGATCGCCTTCCAGTAGCGCCAGCGATCATCGCGCCTTTCCGCCTCATCCAGCGTTTCGATCAGGCTGAGAACCTCAGCCCAATCCTGTCTCACCAGTGCCAGCCGGATGCGCCAACCGGTCAGCTCGGTCAACTGCTGGTTGGGGTCGAGCGCGGCCAGCAGCGCCTCGGCGTCGGCATCGGTGGGGAACCGTTTTGCCAGCCGCACTCCCAGCCGCTCGCTGGTGGCGGCGTACGGCTCGCTGGGCACCTGCAGCCGATCCCGCTCCCGCAGCCAAAGCGTGATCGCCTGTTCCAGGTCCCGCCGCGCCAGGCGGTTGACGGCCAGCAGTAGCAACTGGTCGGCATTCGGCAGCTGGGGGCTCAGCAGTTGCCCCTCCTGGGCCAACCGGGCCGGGTCGTCATACAGGCGGCGGGCCAGTTGGGCCTGCTGCTTCAACTCGGTGTCGCTAATGAAGCGCGCCGCATAGCTTGCCAGGCCAGGGCGCCCCTGATGCAGCGCGGCCAGCTGGCGCTCGAGGGCATCCTGCTGGCTGAAATGGTCGGATTGCAGCCATGCGTCGAAGACGGGGTCGCACTCATCCGGCTGAGAGTGGCCCACGCGCCAGAGTGAGCGCGCCGCCTCCCAGGCTTTTTGCTGCTGTTGGCTGTCCAGCAGGTAGTGGGCGTGCAGGCATTGCAGGCGGGTATCGGGGTGCTGAATCTGTTGCCAGGCCTGGTTGAACGCCGGCCAGTCCGCCGTTTTGCCACTGTGGCGTGCCCAGGCGAACAGCAGCCGGCCCGCCAGGGGGGTATCGGCGTTGGCATCGATGAAACGCTGCAATGTCGCGCTCGAAACACTGCCGAGCCGGCGCTCGAGTTGCTGGTATTCCAGGTAGGGGTAGAGCGGATAGGATTTGAGTGCCTCGGTTTGCGCGTCGCTGAGCGGGGTGGTCTGCAACAGCGCGGTTTTGAATTGCGCCCGCAACTGATCCGGGTCGTTTTGTGCCAGCACCGCGCCGGCTTGCACCAGTAGCGGCAGGAGCAGTAACAGGTATTTCAGCCTCGACATGATCTCCCCCAACTCTTGATCCCGTTCGACCTCAGTGGCCAGTGTAGCCTGACCCGGTAGCAAAAATCACCCGCCCTGAGCCGTTTTCAACACGGGTACTGAATTCAGGTACACTAGCGGGTCTGAATGATTGCAAGGTATGGGTGTGTATGCCATTGATAAAACTGGAAGGGGTGTCGGTCAGCTTCGGTGCCGCGCCGCTGATGGATAGCGTCGATTTTCAGATCGATCCGGGGGAGCGCATTGCGCTGGTCGGGCTCAACGGGGCGGGCAAGTCGACCCTGATGAAGCTGGTCTGCGGTGAAATTCACCCCGATCAGGGCTCTGTTTGGCAGGACCCGGCGATCCGCATCGCGCAGCTCCCCCAGATGTTGCCGGCGGCGGATGCGCGCACGGTAGAGGAGGTGGTGGCGTCGGGGCTGGCCGAGGTGGTCGCGCTGCGCCGCGCCTACGATGCCCTCTCTCACCACACCGACGCCGCCGCTTTGAAAAAGCTGGAAGCGTTGCAGCAGCAGCTGGAGGCCCGCGACGGCTGGCAGCTGGAGCAGCAGGTGCAGTCGGTGCTGGACCGGCTCGGGTTGCAGCCGGATCTCCGCATGGCCGAGCTCTCCGGTGGCTGGCGCCGCCGTGTGGCGTTGGGAGCGGCGCTGGTGCAGAACCCCGACCTGCTGCTGCTGGATGAGCCCACCAACCATCTGGATATCGACACCATCGAGTGGCTGGAGCAGATGATGCTCGCTTTTCGCGGCGCCATTTTGTTCGTCTCCCACGACCGCGCCCTGGTGGAGAAGCTGGCAACCCGGATCGTGGAGCTGGACCGGGGGGTGCTGACCAGCTTTCCGGGCAGCTACGGTCGTTACCTGGCGCGCAAACAGCAGTTGCTGGATGAGGAGGCGCGTCACAACGCCGAGTTCGATAAAAAACTGGCCCAGGAGGAGCGCTGGATCCGTCAGGGGATCAAGGCGCGCCGTACCCGCAACGAGGGCCGGGTGCGTGCGCTGGAGCAGCTCCGGCGCGAGCGCGCCCAGCGGCGTGAGCGCCAGGGGGCGGCGCGCTTTGGGCTGGAGGAGGCGCAAAAGTCGGGCAAGCTGGTCGCGGAGCTCGACCATGTTTCGATGAGCTATGCCGGCAAGCCGCTGCTACGTGATTTTTCTCTCAAGGTGCAGCGCGGTGATCGTATCGGCCTGATCGGGCCCAACGGTAGCGGCAAAAGCACCCTGCTGAAGATTGTGCTCGGTCAGCTCGAGCCGGACGCCGGCGTGGTCAAACTCGGTACCAAACTGGAGGTAGCCTACTTCGATCAGTTGCGCGGCCAGCTCGATCCCGAGAAGAGCGTGATCGACAACGTCTCGGGTGGGCGCGAAACCATCGAGATCAACGGCCAGCCGCGCCATATCATCAGTTACCTGCAGGATTTTCTGTTCAGCCCCGAACGCGCCCGCACCCCGGTCAAGGCGCTATCCGGTGGTGAATGCAACCGCCTGCTGCTGGCGCGCCTGTTTAGCCAGCCGGCCAATGTGCTGGTGCTGGATGAACCGACCAACGACCTGGATATGGAAACGCTGGAGCTGCTGGAGGAGATTCTGCTCGACTTCGACGGCACCATTCTTCTGGTCAGCCACGATCGCCGCTTCCTCGACAATGTGGTCACCAGCTCGGTGGTGTTCGAGGGTGAGGGGGTGGTGCGGGAATATGTGGGGGGCTATGCCGATTGGTTGCGCCAGCGGCCCCAGCCGGTGGCGCCGGCCAAGGTGGAGAAGCCCAGGCCGGCCACGGTTGCCAAAAAACCGGCGGCGAAAAAGCTGAGCCACAAGCTGCAGCGCGAGCTGGACCGGCTGCCGCAGCAGTTGGAGGCGGCGGAGGCGGAGCTGGGGCGGCTGCAGGCGATCATCAGCGCGCCCGGATTCTACGCCGGTGATCAGACCGAGATCACCACCATGCTGGAGCGGCTGCAACAGCAGGAGCAGCAGCTCGAGGCGCTGATGGAGCGCTGGGTCGAGCTGGAGGCGCTGCAGGCGGGGGGTTAATCCGCCTCCTTCACCCGAATCGCCAGCACATCACACTTGGCGCCGTGCAGAACACCATTGGCGGTGGAGCCGAGCAGCAGGGCCAAGCCGTGGCGGCCGTGGCTGCCCAGGATCACCAGGTCGATCTCGTGTTCCTCCGCGGCGCGGTGGATCTCCGTCTCGGTATGGCCGGTGACGATCAGTTTGCGCGCCACCGGGTAGCCGATCTTCTCGGCGTACTGGTCCAGCCGTGTGCGCGCGTGTTCATCGAGCTGTTCCTGAATGGCGCTCAGGTCCATGGGAACATCGCCGCCGTAGGCAAAGCTGAGAGGCTCCACCACGTGGATCAGGCTCAGCTCGGCAGCGAACGCTTTGGCCATCTCGGCGGTTTTCAGCGCCAGTTGTTCAGATTCATCGGACAGATCCAATGCGAGCAGAATGCGGGAATAGATACTCATCGTTACACCCTTCCGGTTGAGGTTGGCCCTAGAATAGCACTGCAACGGGCTGTCGCCCACTCCGGCCGGGCGGTCTGCTCAGCGCCCCACGCCGTAATAGGTGAAGCCCAGCTGGCGCAGGTAGTCCGGCTCGAACAGGTTGCGGCCATCGACGATCAGGGGGGTCTGCATACTGCGCAGCAGGCGCGCGTAGTCCGGCGAGCTGTACTGGGGCCATTCGGTCAGCAGCAGCAGGGCATCGGTTTCTCTTGCCGCGTGGTAGGGGTCCTGGTGCAGGCTCAGCCCGGCCACCCGGCCCAGCGCGTTTTGCAGCGCCGGCAGCGCTTCGGGATCATGTACCTGGACCTGTGCCCCCTGGGCCAGCAGGGCGCGAATCACCCGCAGGGAGGGGGCGTTGTCGACGCTGGCCACCCCCGGCTTGAAGGCGCAGCCCCAGATGGCGATGCGCCGCCCTTGCAGATCGCAGCGGTAGTGCTGCCAGAGTTTGCGAAATGGCAGCTCTTTCTGGCGCTCGTTTTCGCTCAGCACCGTGTTGAGCAGGGTCGAGTGGCGAGCTTCTGCCAGTATATCGGCCAGCCCCTCGATGTACTGGGTGAAGTGGTGACCACCAAAACCACAGCCCGGGGCCAGGTAGTGGGGGCCGATCCGCTTGTCGCTGCTCATCCCCTGGCGCACCACTTCGATATCCACCCCGAGCCGGTCGGCCAGGTTGGCCAGCTCGTTGATGTAGCCAAGACGCAGGGCCAGCATGCCGGAGATGGCAAACTTGCTGAACTCGGCTTCCCGCCTGCTCATCCACTGTATCTGTTGCAGGCGCAACGAAAACGGGCGCAGCAGCGCCCGAAGCCGCAGGCGTGCGTCAGTCTCTTCGCACCCCACCAGCAGGGTTTCAGGGGTGGCAAATTGTTGCAGCGCCTGCCCCTGCTGCAGGGTATCCGGCAGGCAGACCAGGGATTGCTGGCGGGCGTGGTCGAGCAGGGCGTGCAGGCGGTCGCTGGCACCGATGCCGAAGTTGCTCTGATTGATCAGCACCAGGTTGTCTGGCCCCTGCCGGCGCAGCTGGTGACAGAGGGTTTCCGCCTGGCTGATGTCAGCGGGATGGGAGGCCAGCCAGTGCCAGGGGGCCTGCACCGCCTCCTGGTGATGGCACAGCCGGATGCGGCCTGCGGCCATGCCGGTGGCCAGGCTTTCCATCAGCCCCGGCTCGGCCCGATGGCTGCTTTCGCTCGGCGTCGATTGCTGTAGCAGCACCTCGTTGCCGGTGCGGGCAAGCTCCGCGGCGGCCACCCAGGCGCTCAGCTCATCCCCCCAGATCGCGATCAACATGGGTGGCCCTCCCCATCGCTCCACCGGCGGTACAGCTGATCGAGCACCCCTTCGGTGGCGACATCGAAGCGATCCCGGCGTGCCGGCGTGCCGATCGCATCCAGCAGCTCGCCGGCCACCCGTTTGCCGAGCTCGACCCCCCACTGGTCGAATGGGTTGATGTTCCAGATGACCGACTGGACGAACACCTTGTGCTCATACAGGGCGATCAGCGCGCCCAGGGAGGCGGGGGTCAGTTCGTCTAGCAGGATCAGGGTGCTGGGCTGATTACCCCGGTAACGCTGCCAGGGGGTTGCATGGGACTGATCCACCGCCGCATCCCCCAGCGCCAGCACCCGGGCCTGGGCCAGGCAGTTGGCGAGCGTCAGGCGGTGCTGGGATTGCAGGGCGTCGCTCTGGTCGGCATAGCGCCGCGCCGGCACGATGAAATCACACATCACCGCTTCGCTGCCCTGATGCAGCAGCTGGTAAAACGCATGTTGCGCATTGGGGCCGATCTCGCCCCACAGCACCGGGCAGGTGTGGTAATCGATTCGCTTTCCCTGCCGATCGACGCTCTTGCCGTTGCTCTCCATCTCCAGCTGCTCGAGGTAGGCGGGCAGGTGCGCCAGGCGGCCATCGTAGGGGAGTATGGCGTGGGCGTGGATGCCCAGAAAGTTGATGTTCCACACCTCGGTCAGGGCCAGCAGCACGGGCAGGTTGTGGCTGAAGGGGGTGTGCCGGAAGTGCAGGTCCATGCGGTGGGCTCCATCCAGCAGCTGGCGGAAACCCTCCATGCCGATCCGGACGGCGATCGCCAGGCCGATGGTGGACCAGAGTGAGTAGCGCCCGCCGACCCAGTCGCGAAAGTGGAGCTGGTTGTCCATGGGAATCCCCCAGGCCTCGGCGCGGGCCGCGTTGGCGGTCACGGCGATGAAATGGTGGCGGCTGAGCAGCTCGGGGGGGAGGCCGCTGGCCCGCACGAGCCAGTCCAGTGCCGTTGCCGCGTTGGCGAGGGTGTCGGCGGTGGAAAACGATTTCGAGGCGATGACGAACAGGGTGCGGGCCGGATCGAGCTGATCCAGCAGGCCGGAGATCTGGCTGCCATCCATGGAGGAGATGAAATGGGTCGTGATCCGGCGCGCCTGGGCCGGTTGAAAGCTGTCAAGTGCTTGACACACCATCATCGGCCCCAGATCCGAGCCGCCGACCCCCACATTGACGAGGGTGTCGATCGGCTCGCCGCTGAAGCCACGCCACTGCCCCTGGTGCAGTTGTTCGACCCGGCGCTGCATCCGCGCCAGATCGGTCTGTACCTGGGCCACGAGCTCTTCACCCCGGTGCATGAGCGTGGCGTTGGCGGGCAGGCGCAAGGCGGTGTGCAGGGCGGCACGGTTTTCGGTGTGGTTGATGCGCTCCCCGGTGAACAGGGCCTCGATCCAGCCGGCCAGATCACAGCTGTCGGCAAGCTGCAGCAGGTGAGTCAGGGTTGCCGCCGTCAGCCGCTGGCGCGACAGGTCGAGCAGCAGTTCATCCTGCCGGAAGCTGAAGCGGGAAAAGCGATCCTCCACTTGCAGCAGATCGCGCAGGTGCAGGGTGGATTCGCTGGCGCTGAGCTGTTCCAGCTGCTGCCAGGCGCGTTGTTTGTCCAAGGCGGCTCCTTGTCTATCCACTGGCCGGGGGGTGGCAACCCGGCGCCAACCCGAGGCGCATCTTAGTCATAAATGGCGTTCGGTTAAAGCGGCCGGCTCGATCTGCTGTGGCGTACTGCCGTTTGCGGGTGATAAAAGGTTACTATCGGCCTGCGCCCGTTCCCACTCTCTGTCAGGAGTCTTTCACAATGCAATGGTTCATCATCAGCTTGGTAGTTGCCTTCTTGCTGGGTTCGGTGATGTGGGTGATGCCCAGCCCCCGGCAGCGCTACCAGGCGAAGCTCAGGCTCGAGGCCAGGCAGAAGGGGATACAGGTCCAGATGGTGCAGTTGACCCTACCGCGGGCGCTCGGCGAGATGGAGCCGGAGGTGCGAACCGTGGCCGCTTACCGTTTTCCCAGAACCAATCTCGAGCGCCGTGAGCGTGATCACTGGCGCGGCTGGGAGGTGTTGCGTATCGACACGCTGCACAACCGCGGTCTGCCTGAGCACTGGAGCTGGAGCAAGGGGGCAAAGGCGCTCCAGCCGGCGGCGCTGGAGCAGCTCCACACCCTGTTGCAACAGTTGCCAGAGGGTGTGCTGGGGGTGGAGTCCACCCCGCTGAGTTTGACCTTTTACTGGGATGAGCGTGGGGATGAGACCCGCCTGGATCTTCTGCATCGTTTGGCCCAGCAGGCAGTGGCACAAAAAATCTGAGATCGATCGCGCGCCGCGCCCCGGGAGTGATCCCCCGCTTCAGGGCTGCTTCTCGTTCAGATAGTCATCCAGCGACTCGGCCAGGGCGCCGGCCCCCCAATCCCGTTTCGGTCGTATCTTGTCTATTTCGGCCTGCAGCTCATCCAGGCGGGGTTGTTTCTGCCGCTGCGCAACGGTGGCGGCAACCAGAACCGCCTTGGCATGTTTCAGGTGGGAGAGCGCCGCGGGGGTGTCGCCGGACTCCAGCAGGCGCTTGGCCTGATAGTGGTGGGCATCGACCACCAGTGAGACGTTCAGCCAGTACAGCTCCATCTGGTAGGTGCGGGCGAGCTGGCTTGTCATCTTGCCGGCCTGTGCCATCTGCAGAATCAGTTTTTCCGCAAAGTTGATGTAAATCTGCGCCCGTTTGACCGCGCGGTCGCTGTTGAAGCGGGTTTTGTCCGGTTTGCTGTGGTCGCTGGTTTCCTTCAACCGGCTGATCTCGCTCATCAGCTCCGAGTCCGGCGCCAGCAGGCTGATCTCCTCGATGAGCGCCATCGCATGTTGGTTGAGCTTGTCGATGATGTCCTGCCGGCAGCCGGCTTCTTTCAGGATCGCAAGGGCGTTCAGGGTGTGTTCCGCCTGGGTTTGCAACCAGCTAAGACGTTCCCGCCGGGCCTCGGCCTCCTGTTCTCGCGTGGTGACCAGATGGTTGACCACCAGGGCGAGAATCCCGACTCCGGCGATGAGGATTACAAGATACAGGTTGTCTCCAAGCATGGTGTTTGGCACTCTGAAAAACGGTGTCGATCATGGGATGGTGCGTGGAGGGATTGTAAGGCATCCAGCCGCGGACGGGTATCACCGCGGGAGGGCTCTGCTTGACGCTGCCACCACCACCCCTTATATATGCACGCAGTTTCTGAGTTGCCCGTTCTAAAAAGGATTCGTATCTCATGGGAAAAACCCTCGTCATTGTCGAATCACCGGCAAAGGCCAAAACGATCAACAAGTATCTGGGCAGCCAGTATGTGGTCAAATCGAGCGTGGGTCATATTCGCGATCTGCCAACCAGCGGCAGCGCCAGCAAAAGTGATCCCAAGGAGCGGGCGCGCCAAGCCGCCCTGACGCGCAAGATGTCGCCGCAGGAGAAAGCGGCCTATAAAAAGCGCAAGTCTCAGGCGCAGCTGATCGCGCGCATGGGGATCGATCCCGAGCATGATTGGGAAGCTCACTACGAGATCCTCCCCGGCAAGGAAAAAGTGGTCGAAGAGCTGCGTAAATCGGCCAAAAACGCTGATGCAATCTACCTCGCAACGGACTTGGACCGTGAAGGGGAGGCGATCGCCTGGCACCTGCGGGAAGCGATCGGTGGCGATGAAGGGCGGTTTCGGCGGGTCGTCTTCAATGAGATCACCAAAAAGGCGATTCAGGAGGCCTTTTCCCACCCCGGTGATCTGGATCTGAACCGGGTCAATGCGCAGCAGGCACGCCGCTTTCTGGATCGGGTGGTCGGCTACATGCTCTCCCCGCTGCTGTGGGAGAAGATCGCCCGCGGCCTCTCCGCCGGTCGGGTGCAGTCGGTGGCGGTTCGGCTGATCGTGGAGCGGGAGCGCGAGATCCGCGCCTTCATCCCCGAGGAGTATTGGGAGGTCCACGCCGACACGACCACGCAGGCGGAGCAGGCGCTGCGGTTGCAGGTCAGCAAATATGCCGGCAAGACGTTCCGCCCGGAGAGCCAAGCCGAGACCGAGACCCATCTCGAGCGGCTGCGCGCCGGCACGCTGGTGGTGCGCTCGCGCGAGGATCGCCCTACCCAAAGCAAGCCCTCGGCCCCGTTCATAACCTCCACCTTGCAGCAGGCCGCCAGCACCCGGCTTGGCTTCGGGGTAAAGAAAACCATGATGCTGGCGCAGCGGCTGTATGAAGCCGGTTACATCACCTACATGCGTACCGACTCCACCAACCTCAGTGCCGAGGCGGTGGCGGCGTGCCGCGACTATATCGTCCAGCACTACGGGGAGGCGTACCTGCCCGCGGCACCGCTGAGCTACTCCAGCAAGGAGGGCGCGCAGGAGGCGCACGAGGCGATCCGCCCCTCCGATGTCAACCTGAGCGTGGAGCAGCTGCAGGGGATGGAGCCAGACGCACAGCGGCTGTATGACCTGATCCGGCGCCAGTTTCTGGCCTGCCAGATGACCCCGGCGCTCTACACCAGCACCCGCATCACGGTCGAGGCGGGGGATTACGAGCTCACCACCAAAGGTCGGATTCTGCGCTTCGATGGTTACACCCGCGTGCTGCCGCCCAAGGGGCGCAACGAAGAGGATGTGATCCTGCCGGAGGTGGAGCCGGGCGAACGGCTGACGCTGGAGCGGCTGGAGCCGAAACAGCACTTCACCAAGCCGGCGCCGCGCTACACCGAAGCCAGTCTGGTCAAGGAGTTGGAAAAGCGCGGCATCGGCCGCCCCTCCACCTACGCCTCCATCATCTCGACGATTCAGGAGCGGGGCTATGTGCAGCTGGAGGGGCGCCGCTTCTACGCCTGCAAAATGGGCGACATCGTTAGCGAACGGCTGAACGAGAACTTCTCCGATCTGATGGATTACAGCTTCACGGCGCGGATGGAGCAGCAGCTGGACGACGTGGCCCAGGGGGAGGTGAACTGGAAAGCGCTGTTGAATCAGTTTTACCGCGATTTCACCGAAAAGCTGCAGGAAGCGCAAAGCGAAACGCACGGCATGAGGCCCAACACACCAACGCCAACGGATATCGCCTGTCCCGAGTGTGGCCGTCCGATGTTGATCAGAACGGCCAGTACCGGCGTGTTTCTGGGCTGCTCCGGCTACAACCTGCCACCCAAGGAGCGCTGCAAGTGCACCATCAACCTGATACCTGGGGATGAGGTGGTCAGTGTGGATGGTGATGACGAAGAGGAGTCCCGCATCCTGCGCAACAAACACCGCTGCAAGCTCTGCGGTGCGGCGATGGACGCCTACCTGATCGACGAGAAGCGCAAGCTGCATGTGTGTGGCAACAACCCGGACTGCCCCGGCTACGAGGTCGAAACCGGCAGCTTCAGGATCAAAGGCTATGATGGCCCCAGCATCGCCTGCGACAAATGCGGCGCCGAAATGCAGCTCAAGACCGGCCGGTTCGGCAAGTTTTTTGCCTGCACCAACAGCGAGTGCAAGAACACCCGCAAGCTGCTGAAAAACGGTGAGCCGGCGCCACCCAAAATGGACCCGGTGCCGATGCCGGAGCTGCAGTGTGAAAAGGTGGACGACACCTATGTGCTGCGTGATGGCGCCAGCGGCCTGTTTCTGGCGGCGAGCCAGTTCCCGAAAAAACGGGAAACCCGTGCGCCGCTGGTGACCGAGCTGCTGCCGCACCGGGAGGAGATCGACCCCAAATATGCCTACCTGCTGGAGGCGCCGGTGCAGGACCCGGAGGGCAATCCGGCGGTGATCCGTTACAGCCGGAAAAGCAAAGAGCAGTATGTGATGAGCGAGGTCGAGGGCAAGGCAACCGGCTGGAAGGCGTTTTACCGCGACGGTCGTTGGCAGGAAGAGCCGGGACGCAAGCGCGGAGAGTGACATTCCCGGACCCATTGGCAGGAGTAGAGACAATGAGCGATATCTACGCGGTTCGCACCAATCAGAAGCTGGAATTTGCCCGTCTCCATATCAGGGAGCTGGAGCGGGCCGAAGAGTCCTCGCAGTGGAGTAAACATGCCAAAATCGAGTCCTACCACGAGTCGATTCTGTTTTTCATGGCCAGCGGTTACGCCGCGCTGCTGCGCGAAATTGCGGAGAACTACCGCCTCAATGTGGCCCGGGTCGATCGGTTTTACGATTTGACCGAGCAGCTGGAGCAGACCGGCCAGGAATCACCGGAGGTGGAGGAGCTCGAACAGCTGGAGAGGGATAGGGGCAGCTGGCTGCACAAGATGCTCCATGCCTACGACGCCTGCTGGCAGGCAGAGGCTCGGCGGCAGGCGCATACCGAGCCGGACAGCAGCGTCTCGGCGATCCACGTCGTGCAGATCAACCCCAACCACGCCGAAGACAGGGACGTTCTGGCGGAGTACAGAGGCTGGTTGCAGGCGTTCCGGGAGCTGGTGGAGCGCCTGCGCAGCGGAATGCAGGAGTGGTGACCGGCTGCCCGCGCCAGACCCAGGGGGGGTGCTGGGTCTGGCCGGGGCTGGCTCTCAGTGGCCTTGCCGGATAACGCCAACCCCCAGCCCCTCGATGATCAGCTCCTGTTCGCTCAGGTCCACTTCGATCGGGCTGAACTGTTCGTTCTCGGCAATAAGCAAAACTTTGTGGCCCTCGCGCCGGAACCGCTTGACCGTCACGTCGTCGCCGATCCGTGCGACCACAACCTGCCCGTTCCGGGCCTCCTGGGTTTGATGGACGGCGAGCAGGTCACCATCCAGAATGCCGATGTTCTTCATGCTCATCCCCTTGACCCGCAGCAGGTAGTCGGCGCGGGGGTGGAAGAAGTCGGCCGAGATCGTGCAGTGATCCTCCACATGCTCCTGCGCCAGAATCGGCTCACCGGCCGCCACCTGACCGATAACCGGCAGGCCCGCCGCGCCGTTCTCGTGCTGCTCGCCTTGTGGCAGGCGAATCCCCCGGGAGGTGCCCTTGGTCAGCTCGATGGCACCCTTGCGGGCCAGAGCCTTCAGGTGTTCCTCCGCCGCATTGGCGGAGCGAAATCCCAGCTCACGGGCAATATCGGCCCGTGTGGGTGGATAACCCGTCGTTTCGATATAGTTGCGTATACATTCCAGTACGTTGGCCTGGCGCTGGGTCAATTTCATCCGCTCCGCTCCCTCTTGGTTTGCTGTAATTCTATACAGTGACCGGACGGGGTCAACCATTTTTCTGTTTATATATCCAGCCTCTTGCTAGAATCAGCGGACTGATCGAGTGAGGGTTGAGCGTGCTGAGCGAGGCGCAGAAGAAAGAGATTCAGGAAGCCTACAGCCGCTTCCTGAAAAGTCGTGGCCTGACCGCCCGGTCGGCCCAGAAACAGATGATCGCCGCAGTGGCGCGCACCCTGGCCGGGGCTGACGTACCGCCGAGCGAAACCGAACAGCGGGTACCTGCCATCGCCGTCGTCGAGGCGGGCACCGGTACCGGCAAGACGGTCGCCTACCTGTTGGCGGCGATCCCGCTGGCGCGGGCGCAGGAGCGCAAGCTGGTGCTCTCCACCGCCACGGTGGCGCTGCAGGAGCAGCTGATCAACAAGGATCTGCCCGAAATCGAAGCGCACACCGGCCTGTCGGTACACTACCGGCTGGCGAAGGGGCGTGGGCGCTACCTCTGTCTCAACAAGGTGGAGAGTCATCTCGAGCAGCAGTCGCTGCTGGGGCAGATGGCGCTGTACGAGGATGAGGCGGCGCAGCAGCTCACACCCGACCTGCTGCAGCGCTACCAGCAGCTGCTGGACAGCTACGCCGCGGGCCAGTGGGATGGGGACCGCGACACCCTCACCGACGCGCTGGATGAAGCCAGCTGGCGCCCCTTGACCAGCGATCACCGGCAGTGCAGCAACCGCCGCTGCCTGAATTTCAGTGCCTGCCCCTTCTATCGGGCCCGGGAGCGGCTGGAGGCGGCGGATGTGATCGTCGCCAACCACGACCTGGTGTTGGCGGATCTCGCCCTCGGTGGCGGCGCCATCCTGCCCGAGCCGGAAAAAACCATCTACATCTTCGACGAGGGCCACCATCTGGCGGACAAGGCCAGCGGCCACTTCGCCTTCGGTGCCCGGCTCGATGGCAGCCGCCGCCTGCTGCGCAGCGCGCAAAAACAACTGGCCCAACTGCTGAGCGATAGCGGCGCGCCCGCCCGGCTGGTCGGCCCGGTGGAGCGGTTGCACGCGCCCTTCGAGGCGATGGAGTCGGCGCTGGAGCAGCTGGAGTTGCTGCTGCGCCCGCTGCTGGTCGAGGGGGGCAAAGCGCGTTATCGCTTCCCCCAGGGAGAGGTGCCCGAATCGCTGCGCGAGCCCTGCCTCGATCTGGGACAGGCGGCCGAGCGCGCTCAGCAGCCGCTCGAACAGCTGGTCGAGCTGCTCAAAGAGGCGATGGAGGGTGGCCTTGCGGAGATCCCCCGCGCCCTCGCCGAGCGCTGGTTTCCCCCCATCGGCAGCCTGTGGGGGCGGGTGCAGCAGATCGCCTGGTTGGCGGATGCCTACGCCCGGCCGGACCCGGAGGGGAGCTCGCCCACCGCGCGCTGGATCAACCGGCTCGAGAGCCCCGCCGGTGAGGATCTCGAGCTCAGAAGCGCCCCGGTCTCGGCGGCCGATACCCTTGCAGAACACCTCTGGAGCAGCTGCCATGCCGCCGTGATCACCTCGGCCACCTTGACCGCCCTGGGGCGGTTCGATCGGCTGCTGGACACCCTGGGGCTGCCACCCGACACGCCGGCGCTGCGGCTGGGCAGCCCGTTCGACTACCCCCGCCGCGGGGTGTTGCAGGTGCCGGCGATGCGCACCGACCCGAGTCAGCCGGAGGCGCACACCGATGAGGTGCTGGAATATCTCGCGGCGGAATTGCCATCGGTCACCGCGGCGCTGGTGCTGTTCAGCTCCTGGCGCCAGATGCGCGCGGTGCTTGATCGGCTGGACGAATCCATTAAAAATAGCGTGCTGGCGCAGGGGCAGTTCAGCAAGCAGGAGACGCTGCGGTTGCACCGCCAGCGGGTGGATCAGGCGCAGCGCAGTATCATCTTCGGCCTGGCCTCCTTCGCCGAAGGGGTCGATCTGCCGGGGGGCTACCTGACCGACCTGTTCATCACCAAGCTGCCGTTCAGTGTCCCGGACGATCCGGTAGATGCTACCATGGCGGAATGGATCGAACGGCGCGGTGGCAACGCCTTTGTCGAGTGGACGGTGCCGGCCGCCTCGATGCGGCTGACCCAGGCGGTGGGGCGGCTGTTGAGGACGGAACAGGACCACGGGCGGGTGGTGCTGCTGGACCGGCGCGTGGTGACGCGCCGCTACGGTCGACAACTGCTGGATTCATTGCCCCCCTTTCGGCGCGAAATCAACTGACAATCTGCATGGAATCGATTTTGAGTACTGAACAGACACAACCCACGACCACCCCCAGCGCAGAACCCAAACAGGACGGCAACCGTCCCCGCCGCCGGCGTCGGCGTTCACGCAAGCCCCGTGGAGCGGCGCCAACCTCCGCCTGGAGTCCGGCACGGTTCGATGTGCCGCCGGTGGCAGGCAAACGCCGTTTCCATGATTTCAGCCTGCCCGATCTTCTGTTGCGTGCGATCGCCGATCTGGGGTTTCACTACGCCACACCGATCCAGGCGGCCACCATCCCCCACGCCCTCGGTGGTCGTGATCTGATCGGCAAGGCCCAGACCGGTACCGGTAAAACCGCGGCGTTTCTGATCGGCATCATCACCGACCTGCTCGACTATCCGCTGGAGCGCGATCGCAAGCTGGGCGAGCCCCGCGCCCTGATCGTCGCCCCGACCCGGGAGCTGGCGTTGCAGATCGCCGCCGACGCCGAGGCGCTGGGCAAGTACACCGAACTCTCCACCGTCGCCCTGGTGGGTGGCATGGATTATGAAAAGCAGCGCCAGGCGCTGGCGGCCAGACCGGTTGATATTCTGGTGGCGACTCCCGGGCGGCTGATCGACTTCGTGCGCGCGCAGCAGGTCGATCTGTTCAACGTTGAAGTGCTGGTGCTGGATGAGGCGGACCGGATGCTCAGCATGGGCTTCATCCCCGATGTGCGCACCATCATCCGCAACACGCCCCGCAAGGGGGAGGAGCGGCAGACCCTGCTGTTCAGCGCGACCTTCAGCGACGAGGTGATGCGGCTGGCCGAACAGTGGACCGATAACCCGGTCATCATCGAGATCGAAAGTGAACGCAGAACCACCGATAACGTAGCCCAGCAGGTGTTCCTGGTCGCCAGCCAGGAAAAATACCGCCTGCTGCGCAACTATCTGCGTCTCAACGGCATCGACCGCGCCATCGTCTTTGGCAACCGCCGCCATGAAACCCGGGAGCTGGCGGAGCGACTTGGCCGGGACGGTATCAAGGCGGCCCTGATGTCGGGCGAGATTCCCCAGAACAAGCGGCTGCGGACGTTGGAAGATTTTCGCAGCGGCAAGATCGAAGTGCTGGTGGCCACCGACGTGGCGGGCCGCGGGATCCACATCGATGGGGTGACCCATGTGATCAACTATCAGCTGCCGGAAGATCCCGACGACTACGTCCATCGCATTGGTCGCACCGGTCGTGCCGGCCTGAGCGGAACGTCCATCTGCTTTGCCTGTGAGGATGATTCCTTCCTGATTCCCGATATTGAGCGTGAAACCGGCGTCAAGCTGGAGTGTATCCACCCCGATGCGGAGCTGTTGCAGCCGCTGGCGGAGGTCGACCTGCAGATATCCGAGCGAGCGGCCAACCCGGAAGCGGCGCCGGAGCCGGCAGAGGCGGAAGAGCGCCGGCCGCCCGCGCAGGCCGAACGCGGCGCAGAAACCGAGCCGGGCGGCGAGGCGCCACAACGCTGACAACGGATCGAGCGATGAGTGACAAGCACAATCTGAAACGGGTCAGCACCGTGCTGGGCATTGTGGTCAGTGCCTTTTTTGCCGCCGTCGCGGTGGCTGGCTACCAGCGTACAGGAGACCCGCTGCAGCTGTTTCTGTTTCTGCTGCTGGCCGGGCTCGCCTATGCGGTGGTCAGGCTACTGTTTATCGGTGTCGGCAAACTGCTGGACAAGCTGGACCCTTCCTGATGGGATCGAATGGGAGTGGGAGCACTCCACCTCGAGGAGACAACATGCAGAATCAGTCACCTGTCGCCGTTCTCGGTGGCGGCAGCTTTGGCACGGTACTGGCCAATCTGATGGCCGAAAAAGGGCTGGAGGTGAGGCTCTGGCTGCGCAACCAGCAGGCCGCCGACGAAATCGACCGACAGCATCGCAACAGCCACTACCTGCCCGGTGTGGAGTTGGCCCACGGGCTGCGGGCCAGCACCGACTTGCACTGGGCGTTGAGTGGGGCCGAGGCGGTGTTCATCGCCATCCCCAGCAACGCCTTCAGAACGGTGATCCGCCAGGCCGCCCCCTTCCTGCGCCAGGAGCAGTTGCTGGTCAGCACCACCAAAGGGATCGAGTCGGTGACCTTCTGCTTGATGAGCCAGGTGATCGAGCAGGAGGTGCCCGGGGCGCGGGTGGGGGTGATCAGCGGCCCCAATCTGGCCAAGGAGATCGCCCGCAAGCAGCTGGCGGCAACCGTCATCGCCAGTACGGATAGCGCGCTGCGGGAGCGGGTGCAGACACTGCTCCACACCGCCTACTTCCGGGTGTACGCCAGCACCGACATCTACGGTGTGGAGCTGGGGGGGACGCTGAAAAACATCTATGCCATCGCCGCCGGTCTGAGTGCGGCGCTGGGGATGGGGGAGAACACCAAAAGCATGTTGATGACCCGCAGCCTGGCGGAGATGAGCCGCTTTGCCGTCTGCCTCGGAGCCAACCCCTTTACCTTTCTGGGGTTGGCGGGGGTGGGTGATCTGATCGTCACCTGCATGTCCCCCCTCAGTCGCAACTACCGGGTGGGTTACGCTCTGGGGGAGGGCAAAAGCCTCGAACAGGCGGTGACCTCCCTTGGCGAGGTGGCCGAAGGGGTCAATACCCTGCGCATCGTCAAGGAGAAAGCGGAAGAGTTGGAGATCTACATGCCGCTGGTCGCCGGTCTCTATGAAGTGGTGTTCAACGGCGCCCCGGTGGAGGAGGTGGTCCGGGGGATGATGCTGAATGTGCAGAGCACCGATGTGGAGTTTGTACTGCCGCGGCAGAGGCAAGCGTGAAGCGAGCCTCGCCAGAGCGTGCGCCCGCGCTGGCCGGTGGCGCAGATGCGCAGCGCCCGGGGCGGCCACGGGAGGGGGTGATGCAGACGGATGAGCTGCGTTTCGAGGCCAACGGCCACCTGATCGCGGCCCGGGCGAGCGGCCCCGAGGCGGGGCTGCCGGTGCTGGCACTGCATGGCTGGCTGGACAACGCCGCCACGTTCCGGGCGCTCGAGCCGGCGCTCGCGGGGGTGCGGCTGCTGGCGCTGGATCTGGTGGGGCACGGTTTTTCCGATCACCGCCCCGCCGAAATGCCTTACTACATCTGGGATAATCTGGCGGATGTGGTGGCGGTTGCCGACGAACTCGGCTGGCACCGCTTTCACCTGCTCGGCCACTCCATGGGCGCCAGTATCGCCAGCCTTCTCGCCGGCGCCATGCCGGAGCGGGTCGCGAGCCTGGTCATGCTGGAGGGGATCGGGCCGCTGGTGGATGCGCCGGCGGAGCTTCCCGAACAGATGGCCAAGGCGATC
>JAXHUI010000059.1:8982-12359 GCA_034189745.1 Pseudomonadota bacterium | reverse complement strand
TCCAGGCTCACCTGCTCCGGTTCCAGAGCCATGCCGCAAATGGGGCAATCGCCCGGACCTTCCTGCCGGATTTCGGGGTGCATGGGGCAGGTGTATAGGGTGCCCGGCGGCACGGTCTCTTGCTGGTGAGTGTGCTGGTGCTCAGCCATTGCGGCCCCCTTGTTTGTCTGCCGGCCACTTTGAAAACGCGATGAAATAGAGCAGGAAAAGGTTGACCACCGGAATCAGTATCAGAATACCCATCCAGCCCGGATATCCCGTGCGCTGGCAGATGCGCCAGGCCGGAATCACCACGATGATGGCGATCACCAGCATCCACAGCCAGTGTCCGGCCCACATGGTGTTATAAAACATCGTATTACCAACCGCTCCATTTCCCATCATGGTAGGGCTCTCCAGGTCGATTACGTATTACTGGTGATGATGCACTCGAGCACCCTCCGGCTCAGATTTCCCCGTGCGCGCAGATCTTGTCGGAAAGGCTTGTCGACCGGTTGCTTTGTGTGCTTCGGTCATGGGATTGCACCTATTCACCTGATTCTTCGCCTGACCACTTCGTTATCGCTGTAGCGGTATTCGAGCTCGTCGAACTGCATCCCCCAGAACGTCAGGGCCTGCTTTCTGGCGGTGGTATCGGCAATCATTGCCTCAACGGTTACTACGACTGGCAGCAGAGCCGAGCCCAACAGGCTAGTCGCCCCGGATAGCCAGTGAAATCATAACCGGGATGAACGCCAGATCATACTGCGTTACGCTAACAGATCGAGCGGGCCACCATTTGCGCATGGAGGTTCTTGTGATACGTTGAGTCGGTATCGTTTTTTGCGACCACCCAGGGGACCGCACGACGTTGAACAGGGTCGCGCTCTGTTTCCATGAGATCGCTCATACCAGCCGGTATAACAACAACAATGGCATCCACACAATATGGCATCCACACAAAAATTAGAGTTTCCCGGCAGCGGGGATCTGCTGTCGCAGATCCGTTTTGAAAGTGACAAGGGGAAGATCTGGCTGAATGAACAGCGCATGTTGATGGTCCACGCCAGCGTGATGGGGCTGCTGCGCAAGGAGTTGATCGAAACGCTCGGCATCGAACGCGCCAAGGGCTTTTTGATGCGCTTTGGCTACCACTCGGGCTGGAAGGATGCCGAGCTGGTGGCCAAGGTCAGGCCGGACATGGCCTGGCAGGATGCCTTTTTTGTCGGCCCCCAGCTGCACTGCATCAAGGGGATGGTCGCGGTCAAG
The DNA here is from genome assembly GCA_034189745.1 of Pseudomonadota bacterium. GTDB lineage: Bacteria > Pseudomonadota > Gammaproteobacteria > Pseudomonadales > Balneatricaceae > Marinobacterium. The sequence goes on along the minus strand of JAXHUI010000059.1, from coordinate 11,111 downwards.
CCGGTGGCGCTCGAGATCGACATGGAAAGCGGCCACTTCAGGGGGGAGTTCGACTGGTTCGACTCCTACGAAACCGACGTGCATCTGCAGGATTTTGGCCCGGCCGAGGAGCCGATCTGCTGGACCCTGATCGGCTACGCCAGCGGGTACACAACCTATTTCATGGGCAAGCCGGTGATTTTCAAAGAGACTCAGTGCGTCGGCATGGGCCATGACCACTGCCATATCGTCGGCAAGCCGGCCCAGGAATGGGATGATCTGGCGGAGATGGAGCGCTTCCTGCTGCCCGACCCGATCGCCGAGGCGCTGTTCTCGCTGCAAAGCCAGCTCAGCGATCTGCGCGCCAACTTTCGCAGCTCAAACCAGAGTGAAGATCTGCTGTTCAACTCGGTGGGGCGCTCGGCCGCGTTCAAGAATGTGTGCCAACTGATCCGCCGCGCCGCCTCCAGCCGTGTCACGGTGTTGCTGCAGGGGGAAACCGGCGTGGGCAAGGAGGTGGTCGCGCGCGGCCTGCATTTGAGTTCCGACCGGGCCGACAAGCCGTTCGTGGCGGTCAACTGTGCTTGCATTCCACCCGATCTGATCGAGGCTGAGCTGTTTGGGGTTGAAAAGGGGGCCTTCACCGGGGCGGTTCAGTCGCGGGAGGGCAAGTTCGAGCGCGCCCAGGGGGGGACGATCTTTCTGGATGAGGTGATCGAGCTCTCCCCGCGTGCCCAGGCCAGCCTGCTGCGAGTGCTGCAGGAGGGGGAGTTGGAGCGGGTGGGTGACACCCGTACCCGCCAGATCGATGTGCGCGTGGTCGCCGCCGCCAATGAAAATCTCGAAGAGGCGGTGCGCGCCGGCAAATTCCGCGCTGACCTGTTCTATCGAATCAACGTCTATCCGGTGCATATTCCCCCTTTGCGCGAGCGCACCGAGGATATTCCTCTGCTGGTCGAGCATTTTCTGGAGAAGTATCACACTCTCTACGACAAGCGCACATTGGGGGTGTCCGACATGGCGATGAAAGCCCTGATGAGCTACGCGTGGCCCGGTAACATCCGCGAGCTGGAAAATATGATCGAACGCGGCGTGATCCTGACCGACAACAACCACACCATCGATCTGGATGCGTTTTTCCCCTCGTTGTCGGAACCCTCGCATCCGCTCAACAGCATCCAGCACAACGGAAGGGTGGGCAGTGAACCTCAGCCACTGCAGTCGGACGCGGGGATGCTGCCGCAGGATCTGCTCTGCGATCAGCTACTGAGTGAGGAGTTCAGCCTCGAAGAGATGGAGCAGCAGCTGATCCGAACCGCCATGGAGCGGGCCGAAGGCAATGTGTCCAGGGCCGCGCGGCTGTTGGGCATGACCCGCCCGCAACTGGCCTATCGGTTAAAAAAAATGGGGGGTGAATGACCCCCAGCCCGCGCCCGCGCGGGGGTGCCCTGATCCCCCGCTACCAGCCCGTTTATGACAAGCGATGCCAGCGTGAACCTGATTTTACTGCACGAGAGTGACTTCATCGGCCCGGACCGGGTCCGGTTGCATGACCGGCGCTGGCACCATCTGCTGACGGTTCAGCGGGCCGGGGTGGGTGACCAGCTCCGGGTCGGGATGCTCGATGGGCTGATCGGCCAGGGCACCGTGGTAGGTCTGGATGGACACGGCGCCGAGCTGGAGGTGCGGCTCGATCGGGCGCCGCCGCCGGCGCTGGAGGTGCGGCTGGTTCTGGCGCTGCCACGGCCGAAAATGCTCAAACGCTGTATCGAAACGATCGCCACGCTCGGGGTCAAGGAGCTGTGGCTGATCAACTCCTTTCGGGTCGACAAAAGCTACTGGTCCACCCCCCTGCTCCAAGCGCAGCGGATGCGCGAACATCTGCTGCTGGGGCTGGAGCAGGCCGGCGACACCCACCTGCCGCGGGTGGAGCTGCGCCCGCGTTTCAAACCGTTCGTGGAGGATGAGCTGCCCGCGCTGGCCCGCGATACCCGGGCGCTGGTGGCTCACCCCTACCAGGCGACCCCCTGCCCCGCCCCCATGAACACACCAACCACCCTGGCCATCGGCCCCGAGGGGGGCTTTATCCCCTACGAGGTGGAAAAACTGCAACAGGCCGGCCTGCAGGCGATCCACCTGGGCCCGCGCAT
>JAXHUI010000059.1:0-8882 GCA_034189745.1 Pseudomonadota bacterium | reverse complement strand
TCACAAACAAGAATAGTTATCATAAGCATTGACTTGTTCTCTTTTAATGACAACAATTCGCATTACCTTTTGAAAAAGATTGGCGTTTGCTATCCCCGATGGAGATTGATATGAATGCGAAACACGCTCTCGTTGCCGCTCTGGCCTTTTCCACCCTCCTCCCCCTCACCACCGCCCAGGCGGCCGATGAGGTCAACATTTATTCCTACCGCCAGGCGTTTCTGATCCAGCCGTTGCTGGAAGCGTTCAGCGCCGAAACCGGAATCGAAACCAATGTGATCTTCGCCAAGAGTGGCTTGCTGGAGCGGCTGGAATATGAGGGGGCCAACTCACCGGCCGATCTCATTCTGACATCGGATGTCGGCCCCTTGCAGGATGCGGTCGAACGGGATCTGGTTGCGCCGATCGACAGCCCGGTGATCGCCGCCAACGTGCCGGCGAACTACCGCTCCAGAGATGATCTTTGGGTCGGCCTGACGGCGCGCTCGCGCATCATTTACACCTCGAAGGAGCGGGTAACGCCGGGTGAAATTCAGACCTACGAGGAGTTGGCCGACCCGAAATGGAAAGGGCGCATCTGCACCCGCAGTGGCAAGCACTCCTATAATCTCTCGCTGATCGGCTCCATCATCGAGCACCGGGGGGAAGCCCAGGCCGAACAGTGGCTGCGCGCGGTGAAGGCCAATCTGGCGCGCCGCCCCCAGGGGAATGATCGCAGTCAGGTCAAGGCGATTATGGAGGGGCAGTGCGATGTCGCGCTGGGCAATACCTACTACTACGGCAAGATGCTGACCAACCGGGAGGAGCCGGAGCAGGCCGAGTGGGCCCGATCGGTCGATCTGGTGTTCCCCAACCAGCAGGGGCGCGGCGCCCACATGAGCATCTCCGGTGCGGCGCTGGCCAAACACGCCCCCCATCCCGAGGCGGCCATCGCGCTGATCGAGTTTCTCACCGGCGAGCAGGCGCAGAAAATCTATGCCGAGGTCAACTACGAATTTCCGGTGCGCCCGGGCATCGAGTGGTCCGCGCTGCTCCAGGAGCGGATGGGGCCATTCAAGGCGGACGATCTCAACCTGGATGATGTGGTCAAACACCGTGCCACCGCGTCCCGCCTGGTGGACAAGGTCGGCTTCGACAACTGATTCGGGCCGACGATGATCTACCGTCGAATGAAGCGGTGGCTGCAGCGGCCACCGCCGCAGCCCCTGCCATCGGCCCCTTCCACCCCGCCCGCCCGGCGGCGGGGCAACCCCCGGCGCCGTTTCCTGCCGGGCTGGTATTCCGTCGCCTGGGGCAGCGCGCTGCTGGTGATGTTGCCAGTGGTGGCGGTGGTGTGGCTGGCGCTGTTTCCCAGCGAGAACATCTGGCCCCATCTGGTCGATACCGTGCTGCCGGTGTATATCCGCTCCACCCTGCTGTTACTGGCGGGGGTCGGCGGCCTGTCGCTGGTGGTCGGCGTGGCGACGGCCTGGCTGGTCACCCTGTGCCACTTTCCGCTGCGGCGGCTGTTCGAGTGGGCTCTGCTGCTGCCGTTCGCCATGCCCGCCTACCTGGTCGCCTATCTCTATACCGACCTGCTGGAGTATGCCGGCCCGGTGCAGAGCGGCCTGCGTGATCTGTTTGGTTGGCACAGCGCCCGCGACTACTGGTTTCCCGATATTCGAACCCTGGGTGGGGCCATCGCCATGTTGACGCTGGTGCTTTACCCCTATGTCTACCTGCTGGCGCGGGCCAGCTTTCTCGAACAGGCGATGAGCATTCGGGATGCCAGCCGCATTCTCGGCTGCACGGCGTGGCAGAGTTTTCGCCGCACCTCCCTGCCGATGGCCCGCCCCGCCATCGCCGTGGGGCTGGCGCTGGTGTCCATGGAAACCCTGAACGACTTTGGCACGGTGGACTATTTTGCCGTCAAGAGTCTGTCCGCCGGCATCTATGATGCCTGGCTGAACATGGGCAACCTCGGCGCTGCCGCCCAGATCGCTGCCCTGATGGTGGTGTTTGTGCTGCTGCTGATCTCGCTGGAGCGGATCGCCCGCGCGCATCAGCGCCAGTACAGTGGCGCCGACCGGTTCCGCGCCCTGGAGCGATACCCGCTCGGTCCGGTGCGCCGCTGGCTGGCGACACTGACCTGCGCACTGCCGGTGGTGCTCGGTTTCGTGATCCCGTTTGTGGTGTTGGCCGGCCACGCGCTGCGCCGCCTGGAGCAGATCGCAGAACCCGGCTTCATCGCCAATGCGGTACACAGTTTCACGCTTTCGGCCCTGGCCGCGCTCCTGACCGCCGTGATCGCCATCCTGCTGGCCTACGGCAAGCGGCTCCACCCGCACCGGCGCTCCCTCACTCTGGCCCTGCGTTGCAGCCATCTGGGGTATGCGTTGCCCGGTGCGGTTCTGGCGATCGGTGTCATCATTCCGCTGGCGGCGTTCGACAACGGTGTGGACGCTTTCATGCAGCGCCAGTTCGGTGTCAGCACCGGCCTGCTGCTCAGCGGCACCCCCTTCGCCATCGTGTTTGCCTACTGCGTCCGTTTTCTGGCGGTATCCTGCGGCAGCGTGGAGTCGTCGTTGGCCAAGGTCACACCCAGTATGGAGATGGCGGCGCGCTCACTCGGTCTCAACCCGCTGCAAACCCTGCGTCGGGTCCATCTGCCGCTGATCGAGGGCGGGGTGTCGACCGCCGTTCTGCTGGTGTTTGTCGACTGCATGAAAGAGCTGCCGGCCACGCTGATCCTGCGCCCGTTCGACTACGACACGCTGGCCACCCACGTTTACCAGTATGCGTCCGATGAGATGCTGGAGGGCAGTGCGCTGGCGGCGTTGTTGATCGTGCTGGTCGGAATCGTGCCGGTCCTGCTGCTCAGCCGCACCATCACGGCAACCCGGTCGGAAAACTAACCCACCGGCGAGCGATGGCTTGGCAGGCGGGTGTTTTCCACCGGGGCTGACTTCACTGGCGCGACAGGCGCAGATTTGGCGGTTCGTCGTTGATGCTGGAACGGTAGGGGTTGATATCCAACCCCCCGCGCCGAACGTAGCGCGCGTAGACGCTGAGCTTCTGGGGCCGGCAGCGCCGCCAGATATCCATGAAAATGTTCTCGACACACTGCTCGTGGAAATCGCCGTGCTCGCGATAGGAGATCAGGTAGGCCAGCAGCCCGCGGTGCTCGATCGGCGCGCCCTTGTAGCGGATCTGCACACTGGCCCAGTCCGGCTGGCCGGTCACCGGACAGTTCGACTTGAGCAGGTGGCTCACCAGCGTCTCCTCCACCAGCGCCCCGGTGCTGTGCAGCAGCTCCGGGGCCGGGGTGTAGTGGCGGACCTCCAGCGGCAGATCATCCAGACACCGCCCCTTGAGCGAGGCCACCTCGACCGGCTCGGTCACCGGTATCAGTTTCACCGCCACCGGCCCGCCAGCGGCGCCGGACAGGTCCAGCCGCAGCCGCTCGCGCACCTCCTCTTCGCGCGCGAAGCGGCTCATGTTGAAGCTGTTGAGGTAGAGCTTGAACGACTTCGATTCGATGATGCAGAGGGAGCTGGCCGGAATGCGAAACTCGCCCAGCCGCACCACCGGCTTGCCCGCGCCATCGAGCCAAGAGATCTCATAGGCGTTCCAGATATCCAGCCCCCGAAAGGGCAGGCTGCCGCGCTTGACCCCCTGGGCTTCCCAGTTCAGGTCACGCTGAATCGGGTGCAGCAACGTAGGGTCATACGCACGCTGATAGACCGTCTCCCGCCCCAGCGGGGAGGCGTTGAGCTGATCATGGTGGCTCATTCCCGGATCCCCTTGCCGGTGTTCAGCAGATGCAGGGCAAAGCCCGCCAGCAGCAGCGTAAAAGCGACGATCATGACCAGGGCAATGCCGATGTCAATATCGCTGACGCCCAGAATGCCGTAGCGAAAACTGTTGACCATATAGAGAATCGGGTTCAGCTTCGAAACCCCCTGCCAGAACTCCGGCAGCAGCTGGATGCTGTAGAACACCCCTCCCAGATAGGTGAGCGGCGTCAGGATGAAGGTCGGCACGATGGTGATGTCGTCAAAGGTCGTGGCGTAAACCGCATTGATGAAGCCACCGAGGGAAAACAGAATCGCCGTCAACAGCACCACGGTGAGGGTGATCAGCAGATGGTGGATCTGCAGCTCGGTGAAAAACAGCGACACCAGTGTCACGATGACCCCCACCATCAGCCCGCGGGCGGCGCCACCGATCACGTAGCCGGTCAGGATGATCCAGTTGGGCACCGGCGAGACCAGCAGCTCCTCGATATTGTGTTGAAATTTGGTACCGAAGAAGGACGACACCACATTGCCATAAGAGTTGGTGATCACCGACATCATGATCAGGCCCGGCGCGATATATTCCATGTAACCGAAACCGCCCATGTCGCCGATACGGGAGCCGATCAGGTTACCGAAAATGATGAAATAGAGGGTCATGGTGATCGCCGGCGGCAGCAACGTTTGCACCCAGATACGGGTAAAGCGGCGGATCTCCTTGACCACGATGGTGACAAACGCGATCCATAGCAGGCGGTAGCTCATGCGGCTGACTCCTGTTGCAGGTTTTTGTCGACCAGTGAGACAAACAGCTCCTCCAGCCGGTTGACCTTGTTACGCATACTGACCACCTCCAGCCCCTGCTCGGTCAGATGGCTGAACAGCGCATTGAGCCCCGCCGCCTTGGGCACATCCACCTCCAGGCTACGGGCATCGAGCGGACGGATCACATAACCCTCCAACCGAGGCAGCCGGGTGAACTCCTGCCGCAGATCCAGGATGAATGTTTCCGTATCCAGCTTCTGCAGCAACTCTTTTACGCTGGTGTTCTGGATGATGGTGCCGCGGTCGATGATGGCGATATTACGGCAGAGGCTTTCCGCCTCCTCCAGGTAGTGGGTGGTGAGGATGATGGTGGTGCCGGCGGCGTTGATCTCTCTGAGAAAATCCCACATGGAGCGACGCAGCTCTATGTCCACTCCGGCGGTGGGCTCATCCAAAATCAATAGCCTGGGCTCATGCACGAGGGCGCGGGCGATCATCAAACGGCGCTTCATGCCACCGGAGAGCATCCGCGCCCGTTCATCACGTTTCTCCCAGAGCCCGAGCTTGCCCAGGTAGAGGCGTGCCCGCTCCAGCGCCTGTTTGCGGGCGATACCGTAGTAGCCTGCCTGAGTCACTACGATATCCACCACCTTTTCAAACGGGTTGAAGTTGAACTCCTGCGGCACGACGCCCAGGCACTGTTTGGCCTGCGCCAACTGGGTGTCGATGTCGTAACCGAAGACGCTGACGCCACCGCTGCTTTTGTTGACCAGCGAGCAAACAATCCCCAGCGTGGTCGACTTGCCGGCACCGTTGGGGCCAAGCAGGGCAAAGAAATCGCCCTGCTCCACCTCGAGCGAGATCCCCTTCAGGGCCTCGAAGCCGTTGCGGTATACCTTTCTCAAATTCTGTATTGAAAGTGCCGTTGTCATGCCTGCCCTTTGGATTGTGGGTGGAAAGGTTAGATGCGGTCGGGGATTGAAATTTCAACCACGACGCCCCATTGTACCCGTTTGCGCAACGATCCGATGCCCACCCGAGCACCGCCACAACCGGAGACAGCCGTGACCGATCACCACCGTTTTCACCTGAATCTGCTCAAGATCGCCTACAACAACCTGCTGCAACAGCCGATTTTCATGGCAACCGAAAAGGATGACGACGCCCAGGCGCTGCTCGACCAGTTCGCCGCGCTGATCGACGATTTTGAGCACCATCGACCGGAAGCCCATGCCGACGGCCAGACCCTGCTGGTTCGTCTGGTACGTACCTATCCACAGTGCGTACCACTGCTGGCGCGAGATCTTTTCTGGTTGTTCGGTGGCGAGTGCCTGCACTTCATGAGCGACGAAGAGATCGCACGCTTTCAGCGTCTGGACGAAACTCTGGCTGAGCTCGAGGGCAGCGACACCTCGGTGGACTACCTGTCACTGCGACAGAGCGTGTTCGCACAGGAACCGGCAAACCGGCACTGAGGCCCGCTTTCGCCACGCATCTCCATCTGAAAGAAGCCAGCCTGCCCGCTGTTGTCACTTTTTTATGGTCTGAAAACAGAAAAAACCATGCAGCCTGCGCTGGATGGTCTTCATGCGCACATTGCGTGCAGATGATCTGAGCTGAAACTGGAGCGGGAAACGAGACTCGAACTCGCGACCCCGACCTTGGCAAGGTCGTGCTCTACCAACTGAGCTATTCCCGCACTCTCTCGAAAAAAAGAAAGTGGCGTCCCATAGGGGGTTCGAACCCCTGTTACCGCCGTGAAAGGGCGGTGTCCTGGGCCACTAGACGAATGGGACGCAGCCTGCAAAACCGTTTGGAGCGGGAAACGAGACTCGAACTCGCGACCCCGACCTTGGCAAGGTCGTGCTCTACCAACTGAGCTATTCCCGCCCTGTACTCGGACCACTAGCCACAAAAAGTGGCATCCCGTAGGGGGTTTGAACCCCTGTTACCGCCGTGAAAGGGCGGTGTCCTGGACCACTAGACGAACGGGACGCAGCCTCGAGTGCTTTTGCTTTCCTCACCGAGGAGGCGCAGATATTACGCACGGCGCCCTGGCAGGTCAACCCCTTTTTGCTCAGTTTTCTACATTCTGATCGCCGCAGGGAGCGGGCCATCCGCGCGCCCATCAGTCAGTAGTCGGTAAACCGCCCGGACTGAAACGTGTCCTCCTGGGCAGCCTCCTGTGCCCGCTCCCGCTCCTCTTGCACCTCGCGCAGGTGGCGTTCACGCTCCACGATCGCCTGCAGCTTATCGATATGCGCACTCAGCTCATATATCTGTCGGTCCAGCTGCTGGGTCTGATTGAGCCGCTGCAGTTTGGCTGCCGCCGTGCGATAGCGCGGCAGGGCAGGGGCCGCCCCCTTCTGCTGTTCAACCTCGATCGCATCCATGATCTCCACATCGATGCGGGTGCGCGTATAGGCCTCCTTGACCTGATAGATGACATCCCGCGTGGTGGCCGCAGGGAGCAGGCCACTGCGCTGCAACTCGGTCAAAAATTGAAACAACTCGCGCAACAACGCCGCCGTGCGTTGAGCATGGCTGCGATCGGTGTGCAGCGTCATGGAGCCCGGCGGATGTTCGACCACGGGCAGAGGTTGAGCCGCTACCGTTTCCATTTCAGCCAGTTTTTGCTGATTTTCGGGTGAGTTCTCCAGCTCCAGCACCCGCTTCCAGCGACTCTGGATATACCGCACCAATAGATCACGGATCTCACGGGTAATGTAGTGCTCAGGCAGGGTGCGCAACAGGTGGTCGGCTCGGCGAATCTGGTCTTTCAGTATCAGTAACCGCATGTGGCGCTCGCGGCGCTGCTCTTCGATCGTCTGAATACTGAACGCGATCATCGCCATTACCACCACCACCGCCACGATGATCATGCCGGTTTCAGTCGGGCTCATCGAAAAGATCCATTGGAGTTGAACAGAATGTCTTGAGTCTATAACAGAACACGAACAAAAACGCTCGCCCGCTTTGGTTCCCGGCGTGAACTCCCCCTTGCCCCCAACCCGGCCAACCTCTTCACAGTGACACACAACCCCGAGATCACCAAGGTGTTTGTGTGAACATGGGCAAACGGCCTGGCCGTGCATGGAGCACAACGGCAAGAGTCGTTAGAATGAGAGCCCTTTTTACGGAGCCGATATGAACGACAAACCGATCCCCCCTGCAGAGGGTGAGTGCTGTGAAAATGGCTGCCAGCCCTGTGTGTGGGAGAGCTACCATGAGGCGCTACGACAATGGCAGCAACGACAGTCACAAACAGTGAAGGAAATCCAGGATGTTGAAGAAAGTCATCATTCCCGTCGCCGGGCTGGGAACGCGGGTGCTGCCGGCCAGCAAGGCGATTCCCAAGGAGATGCTACCCGTTGTCGATAAACCGGTCATACAGTATGTGATCGAAGAAGCCGCCGCGGCCGGCTTCACCCAGATCATCCTCGTCACCCGCGCCGGGAAGGCCGCCATCGAGGACCACTTTGATCGCGCCGCGGAGCTCGAAGCGGTTCTGGCCGCCAAGGGCAAAGAGAGCCTGCTGCATGCGGTGCGCACCGCGCTCCCGGCGGGTACACAACTGATCTCGGTGCGCCAGGAGCAGGCGCTGGGATTGGGCCACGCGGTACTCTGCGCGGCCAGCCTGATTGCCGAGGACGAGGATTTTGCCGTCATGCTACCGGATATGCTGATCGCTCCAGGCGGCCCGACCAGCGACCTGAAACAGATGGTGGCGCACTACCATGAACACCGCTGCGGGCAGATCATGGTTGAGACCGTACCCCAGGATCAGGTGGAACGCTATGGCATCGTTGACTGTGGCGGTATCCCGCCTGCGGTCGGAACGGGTTCCAAACTGTACAATCTGGTGGAAAAACCAGCACGCTCCGAAGCCCCCTCCAATCTTGCCATCGTCGGCCGCTACATTCTGCCGGGCAGGATCATGTCGCTGCTGCAAACAACCACCGCGGGCGCCGGCGGCGAGATCCAGCTGACCGACGCCATCAAATCATGGGTGGATTCAGGGGGCATCCTGCACGCATTCACCATGTCGGGCAAGCTATATGACTGCGGCAACAAATCGGGTCTGTTGCAAGCCAATCTGGCTTTTGGGCTCGAGCACCCGGAAACCTCTGCCGACCTGAAGGCGTTCATCGAAACGGTGGCCAGCGAAGGCAAGCCACGGCCAGAATGAATGCCAGGCAACGGGGCCGCGAAGCAACGTTGCCCCGCGGCCAAAAACAAAAACCCCGCTCTCGGTTGAGGGCGGGGTTTTTGCGCATTGGGTGCCTGGCGATGACCTACTCTCGCATGGGGAAGCCCCACACTACCATCGGCGATGACGCG
>JAXHUI010000058.1:11564-13013 GCA_034189745.1 Pseudomonadota bacterium | reverse complement strand
CATGAAACTGATGTTGAACCGCTGGGTTTCATTTTAGCACGCTTATAACGGTGAACAACGCGCTAAGAAAAAAGTTCACAACCGTTTGATTATAATGGCATTTATTTTTATTTCAGTGAGCGGGAATTCAGATAATAAGTGCGACACTCATGGTTCCTACTGGCCATTGGAGTCTTCAAGGGTTCCTTGGCTACTGGCTACTGGTTGGGGAAGCGGGGCGGTTAGGCCTTAGCAGCCGCTCACTTTGGGGGCTCCTGTCTGCGCTCCCCATGCCGGCGGAGATCTGGGTTACTGGAAAGTTGTTGCACCTGGTGGTATAGTTCCGCAGTGAGACGAGTCTTCAAAACCCGAACCTTCACCCGCTCGATGAAAAAGGCCGGGCTAACCGATGCAGCCCTGTGTGCCGCAGTCGATGAGATGAGCCAGGGACTCGTCGATGCTGACCTTGGGGGCGATGTTGTGAATAAGCGCGTCGCGCTGCCTGGTCAGGGCAAGCGTGGCGGGGCCAGAACCATCGTGGCTACCAAAATGGCAGATCGCTGGTTCTTCCTCTATGGCTTCAGCAAGAACGAGCGATCGAACATCGACAAGGACGAGCTGAGGGTACTCCAGGAGGTGGCAAGGGAGCTGCTTGGTTTTGATAATCGGCAACTGGCTATTGCGCTGGCTGCCGGTGAAATTGTGGAGATATGTGATGGCGACGACAAAGCGTAATAGCCGAATTCTGGACGAGATGCACGAGACAGCGCGTGGGCTTCATGGCGCCGGTCTGATCAGCAAGCGTCGTATGGGCGAGTTCGAGGCGCTGTGCAATCTCGATGTGCACGAAATACCGCCGCAGCAGATCAAAGCGCTGCGTGAAAAGGCGCACGTGAGCCAGGCGGTTTTTGCCGCCGTGCTGAACACCAGCTTGTCCACAGTGCAGAAGTGGGAAGTAGGTGACAAGAAGCCGAGCGGGCCGTCGCTCAAACTGTTGAACCTGATCGAGCGAAAAGGGCTGGAAGCGGTCATCTAGTGGCTGAGGTGGTCTGCAGCCGGGGCGCCTCAGCCGGCACGGACACCGATTTGCCGCCGTAGCGCAAGGCAGCCTCGATCAGCCAGGCAATGGTTTCGGCATTATTGAGCATCATGGGTTTCAGGCGGACCAGGCGCTTGGTGGACGAGACCTCTGCCAGGTAGCGCTTGAGAGCGTCGGCGACTGTCATCCGCTCGGCCGGAGCGCGTTGGATGTAAACGCCGCGCACCATCTCGTCTTCTGTTCGACGTGACCAGTCTTCAGCATCCCGTTTGGTACGGAAGGTTTTGGTTGCTGTTGGAAAGCCGACTATGCGGATGACGGCTTTCCAGGTGCCGGAGGGTGTCTTTACCAGTGTCGCCATAGGGGCCTCGGTACAGTTCCAGTGTTTCTGACTGTACCGAAATTGTACCTTTGGGACAATTTGGCGGTAG
>JAXHUI010000058.1:0-11464 GCA_034189745.1 Pseudomonadota bacterium | reverse complement strand
GCGGATGACGGCTTTCCAGGTGCCGGAGGGTGTCTTTACCAGTGTCGCCATAGGGGCCTCGGTACAGTTCCAGTGTTTCTGACTGTACCGAAATTGTACCTTTGGGACAATTTGGCGGTAGTTGGTGGGCCCAGCAGGACTCGAACCTGCGACCAAGGGATTATGAGTCCCCTGCTCTAACCAACTGAGCTATAGGCCCGAAAAAATAGGCGCCAATGATACCGATCTGTATCCATTGGCGCAACATGAGGGTAATGAAGCGGTCAGCCTTCGTCGATGAAGGTGCGCAGGTGGTCGGAGCGGCTCGGGTGGCGCAGTTTGCGCAGCGCTTTGGCTTCGATCTGGCGGATGCGCTCACGGGTCACGTCGAACTGCTTGCCCACCTCCTCGAGGGTGTGGTCGGTGTTCATGTCGATCCCGAAACGCATCCGCAGTACCTTGGCTTCCCGCGCGGTCAGGCCGGAGAGGATCTCACGGGTGGCTTCACGCAACCCCTCGCCGGTGGCGGTATCGATCGGCGAGGAGAGGGTGGTGTCCTCGATGAAGTCGCCCAGGCTGGAGTCCTCGTCGTCGCCGATCGGGGTTTCCATGGAGATCGGTTCCTTGGCGATCTTCAATACCTTGCGGATCTTCTCCTCCGGCATTTCCATCCGTTCGGCCAGCTCTTCCGGGGTTGCTTCCCGGCCCATCTCCTGCAGCATCTGGCGGGAGATGCGGTTGAGTTTGTTGATCGTTTCGATCATGTGCACCGGAATGCGGATGGTGCGCGCTTGGTCGGCGATGGAGCGGGTGATCGCCTGGCGGATCCACCAGGTGGCGTAGGTGGAGAACTTGTAACCGCGGCGGTATTCGAATTTGTCCACCGCTTTCATCAGGCCGATGTTGCCCTCCTGGATCAGGTCGAGGAACTGCAGCCCGCGGTTGGTGTATTTCTTGGCGATGGAGATCACCAGGCGCAGGTTGGCCTCGACCATCTCTTTTTTGGCCCGGCGCGCGTGCGCCTCGCCAATGGACATGGCGCGGTTGACCTCCTTGATTTGGGCCAGGCTGAGGCCGACGGACTCCTCGATCTGAATCAGTTTGCGCTGCGCGCGCTGCAGGTCGGCCAGGTTGCGGTTGATGGCGGCGGCGTAGGGCTTGTTGCTGTTGGCCAGCGCGCTCAGCCATTCGCCGTTGGTTTCGTTCCCCGGGAAGCTTTTGATGAAGGCGGAGCGTGGCATCTTGGCCTTCTGGGTGCAGATCCGCATGATGGTGCGTTCCTGCTTGCGGATCTCCGCGATGCAATCCCGCACGCGCTGCACCAGCATTTCGTAGTAACGGGGTGACAGTTTGATCGGCGCAAAGGCGGTGCACAGCGCGGCGACCGCTTCAGCGATCTCTTCCGGGCTGGCGTTGCGTGCGCGCGCGGCGTTAAGGTTGTCCAGGCACTCCTGAATCAGGCCAAAACGCTGGCGAGCTTCCTCCGGGTCGGGACCGCGCTCTTTCTCCTCACTGCTGGAGTCGGTGTCGCTCTTCTTGTCGTCCTCATCCTCGTCATCGTCGTCGTTGTCATCACCGTCGTCGTCGACATCGACCGGCGCGTCGGTTTCGTCCTCGGGTACCACGGCGTCCGGGTCTATGTAGCCGCTGAAAATATCACTCAGGCGACCCTCCTCCTGCAGCACCCGGTTGTACGCCTCGAGAATGAGCTCGACGCTGCCCGGGAAGCGGGAGAGCGCCATCATCACCTCGCGGATGCCCTCTTCGATCCGTTTGGCGATGTCGATCTCCCCTTCACGGGTCAGTAGCTCGACCGTGCCCATCTCGCGCATGTACATGCGCACCGGGTCGGTGGTGCGGCCCACATCGGATTCCACCGCGGCCAGGGCGGCGACGGCTTCTTCGTCGGCATCATCGGCGGAGTCGCCGCCTGTCAGCAGCAGATCCTCCGCATCCGGCGCCTCTTCGGCGACGCGGATGCCCATGTCGTTGATCATGCGGATGATGTCTTCGACCTGATCCGGGTCGGCGATATCTTCCGGCAGGTGATCGTTCACCTCGGCATAGGTAAGATAGCCCTGCTCTTTACCGCGGGCGATCAGTTCCTTTAGACGAGACTGCTGTTGGGATTTGTCTGACATAGAGCCCCTGCGACGAATGAATGCTGGTGAGACGGGTGGCGGAAAAATAGGCGCATTATTATACCTGTTTGCCAGGGTTGCAGCTACAGCCAGTTGCTTCCATGCTGCGGCCATCTGCCCGGACCGGCAGGCAAGCAAGCCGAAAACAGGCTGTTGCGGCAAGGCGAAAACGTCATGGCTGGCGGTTTGTCAGTAGCTGCTGCAGTTCACGTTTTTCCTCCTCCGTTAATGGGGTTTGACGCGACTTTTTCAAGAGTTGGTCGAGCAAACGCTCATGGCGCCGCTCCAGCAGGCGGTCGAGGGTCTCCCCCAGCAGCCGGGCTGCGTCCACATCCCTCAGGATCGGGTCCAGGTGCGAGATCTCGTTCAGCAGCATCAGGTCGGCGCGCTGGTTGGGATCATCCTGCCAATCCACCAGCAGGGTGGCGAGGGAAGCGTCCGGTTCCTGCTGCAGGTAGTGTAGCAGCCGAATCAGCAGATCGATGTTGGTTTCTTCGATGTCGGCAAAATCGGCCGCCGTCGGGGCGCCGCGGGCCAGCTCCGGGCGATGCAGCAAAATGGAGATCGCCTGGTTGACCAGGTTGCGCTGTCCGCCCGGGGCGGATCGACGGCGCGCGCCGGGTGGCGGTGGCGCCTGATGGGGGGGCGGTCGGGGGGTCGGTTCGGCGGCGACGGGCACGCTGGTTGCCTGATGCAGGTCGATTACGCTGCCGATCTGTTCCAGCGACAAGCCGGTCAGCTCACAGATACGATCCAGCATCATCTGTTTCAGCAGGCTGGGCTGCATCGACTGGATCAGGGGCAGCGCCTGGGTGCTGAAGCGGGCGCGGCCATCCATGCTGCTCAGGTCGGCCTGTTCGGAGAGCTGGCGGAAAAAAAATTCACTCAAAGGCAGGGCCTGGCTGACGCGTTGGGTGAAGGCGGCGCTGCCTTCGCGGCGGATCAGGGTGTCGGGGTCTTCGCCTTCGGGTAGGAACAAAAAACGTGCCTCCTGGCCGTCCCGAATCACCGGCAGGGTGACGTTCAGTGCCCGCTGGGCCGCTTGGCGCCCGGCGGCGTCGCCGTCGAAGCAGAAGATCACCTCGGCCACCAGCTTGAACAGACGCTCGAGGTGGTGCGCCGTGGTGGCGGTGCCCAGCGTGGCCACGGACCAGTGGATGCCGTGCTGCGCCAGGCTCACCACATCCATGTAGCCCTCGACGATCAGCAACCGCTCCAGTTGCTGGCTGTGCTTGCGGGCCTCGTACAGGCCGTAGAGTTCGCGCCCCTTGTGAAAGGTCGCCGTTTCCGGCGAGTTCAGGTATTTCGGTTTGTCGTCACCCAGCACCCGCCCGCCGAAACCGAGTACCCGCCCGCGCAGATCGCGGATCGGAAAGATGATGCGATCCCGGAAGCGGTCGTAATAGCGCTGCTTCTCTTCGTTGTGGATCACCAGGCCGGACTGCTCCAGCAGCGTGGCGGCGTTCTCCAGATGGGCAAAGTGTCGTAACAGGTTGTCCCAGCCCGGAGGGGCGTAGCCGATGCCGAAGGCCGCCGCGATCTGGCCACTGAGGCCCCGCTGTTTCAGATACCCGATGGCGCGCTCGCGCTCGGGAGCGCTGCGCAGTTGCTCTTGAAAGTACCGGTTGGCCTGCTCCAGTGCTTCAAACTGCCGCTTGATCGCCTGTTCCCGCTGCTGGTCGGCCGGGCGGCTTTCCGCGCGGGGAACGTCGACGCCGGCGAGCTTGGCCAGCTCCTCTACCGCCGCGGGAAAGTTGAGGCGGTCATATTCCATCAGAAAGCTGAGCGCATTGCCGCCGGCGCCGCAGCCGAAACAGTAGTAGAACTGCTTGTCGGGGCTGACCGAAAAGGAGGGGGTTTTCTCCTTGTGGAAGGGGCAGAGGGCGGCGTAATTCTTGCCTGCGCGCTTGAGATTCACCCGCGTGGCGATGACGTCGACGATGTTGACCCGCGCGAGGAGATCGTCGATGAACGTTTGGGGTATTCGACCTGCCATGTTCGCTCCGCCGCGGACAGGTCAGCAGCGTATGCGGACCTTAAAGTTTCCGTTTTACCAGGGTTGAAACGGTGCCCATATCGGCGCGACCTTGAACCCGGGGTTTGATCAGGGCCATCACCATGCCCATATCCTGCATCGAACGTGCGCCGGTTGCGGCGATGGCGTCATCGATGATCTGGATGATCTCACTATCACTGAGTGGCTGCGGCAGGAAAGTTTTAATCACCTCCAGCTCCTGCTGCTCCTTTTCTGCCAGCTCCGGGCGCTCAGCCGCCAGATACTGGGTAATGGAGTCTTTTCTCTGCTTCTGCATCTTGTCCAGCACGACCAGAATACGCTCATCGTCGAGCTCGATGCGCTCATCCACTTCGACCCGTTGGATCTCGGCCTGAATCATGCGGATGGTCCCCAAGCGAGTCTTGTCCTTGGCGCGCATGGCGTCTTTCATCTGTTCTTTCAGCGTGTGTTTTAGATCAGACATGCTGGCAGCCTCGATGGTGGTGAGGTTGGATGCTCAAAGCGTCAACTCAGTGGATCAGTACAGACGCACCCGGCGGGCGGATTCACGCTGCAGTTTTTTGGCGTGACGCTTGACGGCGGCCGCGGCCTTGCGCTTGCGAACGGCGGTGGGTTTTTCATAGCACTCGCGCCGGCGCACTTCAGCCAGAATACCGGCTTTTTCACATGAGCGCTTGAAACGGCGCAGAGCGACGTCGAACGGCTCGTTATCCTTGACTTTGACCTGAGGCATGGAATCTCCTGTATCGGTAATGGAATGGGGTGGCTTCATGCACGGATCGGTGACCCATGGCTATGAAGGCCGTGTATTTTATGGGCCCCGGGTAGCCGTGTAAAGCCAACGGCAGTGAATTTTGCCCTCATCTGAAGGATAATGGCGCATCATTGTGACTGCGTTGTGGATGGGGCTGTTATGCGAGTGCTGGGAATCGAGACCTCCTGTGATGAAACCGGGGTGGCGGTGTACGACAGCCAACGGGGGTTGCTGGCGGATGCGCTCTACAGTCAGGTCAAACTGCACGCCGAGTATGGTGGTGTCGTGCCTGAGCTGGCCTCCCGTGACCATGTGCGCAAACTGCTGCCGCTGATCCGAGAGGTGATGGCCCGGGCAAAGCTTTCCCTGGCCGACCTGGAGGGGGTGGCCTACACCGCCGGCCCCGGGCTGATCGGGGCGCTGATGGTGGGCGCCTCGACCGGTCGTGCGCTGGCGCTGGGGCTCGGTGTGCCGGCGATCGGGGTGCACCACATGGAGGGCCACCTGCTGGCGCCGATGCTGGAGGAGGCTCCGCCCGCCTTTCCCTTTGTAGCGCTGCTGGTGTCGGGGGGGCACACCCAACTGGTACGGGTGGACGGCATCGGTCGCTACCAACTATTGGGGGAGTCTCTGGATGATGCCGCCGGTGAAGCGTTCGATAAGGCGGCCAAGATGCTGGGGCTGGGTTACCCGGGCGGCCCATTGATCGCCCAACTGGCGCGGCAGGGGGATCGCCGCCGCTACCGCTTTCCGCGACCGATGACCGATCGTCCCGGGTTGGCGTTCAGCTTCTCGGGGCTGAAAACCTTTACCCTCAACACCATCAATGCGGCACGGGATCAGCAGGGGCGGATCGATCCCCACACCCTGGCGGATATCGCCTGCGCCTTCGAGGATGCGGTGGTGGATACGCTGGCGATCAAGTGCAAGCGCGCCCTGCGGCAAACCGGCCTGAGGCGGCTGGTGATCGCCGGTGGCGTCAGTGCCAATCGGCAGCTGCGGGATAAACTGGGGGCGATGGTCAAACAGGAGCGTGCCGAACTGTTTTACGCCCGCCCGGAGTTCTGCACCGATAACGGTGCGATGATCGCTTACGCCGGCTGTCAGCGTCTGCTGGCCGGGCAGCGGGCTGACCTGACCATTCAGTGTCGCCCGCGCTGGCCGTTGGATACGCTGGAGCCGGTCTGACGATCAGGGCGGTTGGCGCCCCCTTGGCTGCCAGCGACGACGGCGCCGCCCAAGATGGCACAACGGCACAAAAACAGAGGCCCAAAGCCGCGGCCAGGCGGCGCCGGCCGGAGCCTGAGACGGGAGTACAGATGGATATCGTCTACATTCGAGAGCTGCAGGTTGAAACCGTGATCGGTATTTATGATTGGGAGCGGCAGGTGCGTCAAACCGTCAGCCTCGATCTGGAGATGGCAACGGATATTCGTGCCGCCGCCGCCAGCGAAGAGATCGACAGCACGCTCAACTATAAAACGGTAGCCAAGCGGCTGATCGCGTTCATCGGCCAGAGTGAGTTCTTGCTGGTGGAGACGATGGCCGAGGAGGTCGCCCGGATCGTGCTGGAGGAGTTCAACGTGCCCTGGCTGCGGCTGCGGCTGAGCAAGCCCGGTGCCGTGCGCGGCGCCCGTGATGTGGGGGTGCTGATCGAACGGGGGGAGCGCGGGTGATCCACCGGGTCTATCTCGGTCTGGGCAGTAATGTCGAGCGGGAGCACCACATCGGCGCCGCCCTCGATGCGCTCAGCCGCCTGTTTGGCCAGCTGCGGATCTCGTCGGTGTATGAAAGCGAGGCGGTGGGGTTCAAGGGGGACAACTTCTATAACCTGGTGGTCGGGGTGGAAACCGCGCTGCCGGTGGCGGCCCTGTCGGCCCGCCTCAAGCAGATTGAAAACGAGCACGGCCGCGAGCGCGGTGGCTCCCGTCTTGCGGGGCGAACGCTCGATATCGACATCCTCACCTATGATCGACTGACCGAGCCGGTGGCCGGGGTGCAGCTGCCGCGCCAGGAGATTCTCAGTAACGCCTTCGTTCTGCGGCCGCTGGCCGAGATCGCACCGGATGAGCGGCACCCGCTGCTGCAACGCCCCTACGCCGAACTCTGGCAAGCGTATGATCGGGCGCAGAAGCTCTGGCCGATCGATTTCCGTTGGCGTGGGCGGGTCATCTCGCGGGCGGATTCAGCTGTAGAGTGAGCGCCCGCCATCCACCGTCAGCACCTGCCCGGTCACGAAATCGGCCCGCACCAGATAGAGCACCGCCTGGGCAATATCCTCGGCTGAGCCGGTTCGCTGCAACAACGTCTTGGTGAGCACCTCTTGGCGCGCCGCGTCGCTCAGTGCCGCTTCGGCTTCAGGCCACAGGATGGGGCCCGGCGCGATGGCGTTGACCCGCACCTGCGGGGCCAGCTCTTTGGCCAGAGCGTAGGTCATCATCTTCAAACCGGCCTTGGCGATGGAGTAGAGCGGATAACCGCCCAGCCCCCGCTCGGCATGGATATCCACCAGATTGATGATGTTGCCCCGGTTGTGCCGCAACGGCGCCGCCAGGGCGGTGCTCAGGAAGAAGGGGGCGCGCAGGTTGCTGTTGATCAGTTGATCCCAGTCGCGCTGGCTGGCCTGCTCCACCGGGGTGGGGTAAAAGCGGGAGGCGTTGTTGACCAGCAGCTGCAGGCGGGTTTCGCCACTGAGCGCGGTGATCATCTCCTGCAGCTGGTCGAGATCGGCCAGATCGCATCGCAGCAGGCGGCAGCTGCCGGCGCGACGCCGGTTGAGCCGTGCAGAGAGCGCCGTCGCGGCGGCTTCCGAGTGGCGGTAGTGCAGCACCAGGTCAAAGCCTTGCGCATGTAGCCGTTCACTGATCGCCGCGCCGATTCTGCGGGCGGCCCCGGTCACCAGGGCCAGAGGGGGGGTGTGCATGGCGTTACTCCCTGTACTGTGCGCAGAGTTCGGCCTGCTGGCGGGCCAGAGCCTCGCCCAGCGCCTTGCCGCTGAAGCCCTGCTCGATCAGCGTGCGGCTGTCCAGCGCAGACAACCGCTCGAGCAGCCGTTGCAGCGCGGCCTCCCGCGCTGCCGGGATGGGGTGGATACGACCGGCCAGTTGCAGCAGGGTGGGGAGCTGGGCGGGCCGTCTGATCAGCTCCAGCCGTTTCAGCAGCTGCAGCCGGGCCGGGCCGTCGAGCTGATCGAACCGGCTCAGGCCCTCGGCCCCCGCGCGCAGTTTGCGGGCCAGCTCACGCATCCGGTTGGGTACCCGCTGGCGGGCGCAAAAGGTGTCGATGGCGCGGCAGGCTTGTTCCGGTGGCAGCGCCTCGGTGGCCTGGTAGAGCAGCAGGGCCAGCGCCTGGGCCGGCCGCTCTCCGGTGTCGGGCAGGCCGTCCAGCCGCCGGGCCAGGCGCTCGGTGTCGAGCCCCTCCAGCAGGGGGAAGAGGCGCCCCAGCGCGCCCACCTCGCGCAGCAGGGCAAAGTAGTGTGCCGGGTGGTTGCTGGCCAGCGCGCGCTCGGTCTCCTGCCAGACCCGCTCCGGTGTCAGATGATCGAGCTCATCCGTGGCGCTGAGTTCGCGCATCAGCGCCCGCGTTTCGTCGGCGACCTGAAAGCCGAGGTCGGCGAAGCGGGCAAGGAATCGCGCCACTCGCAACACCCGTAATGGATCTTCGCGAAACGCCGGGGAGATGTGGCGCAGCCGGCGAGCCTTCAGGTCATCCTGCCCCCCCCAGGGGTCATGCAGGGTGCCATCTTCCGCTTCGGCGATGGCGTTGATGGTCAGATCACGCCGGCGCAGATCCTCTTCGAGGGTCACATCCGGGTGGGTGTGGAACTGAAAGCCGGTATAGCCCTTGCCGCTTTTGCGCTCGGTCCGGGCCAGGGCGTACTCCTCGCCGCTTTCCGGGTGCAGGAACACGGGGAAGTCGCGTCCGACCGGTTTGAACCCCCGCTCCAGCATCTCCTCCGGGGTGGCACCGACCACCACCCAGTCCCGGTCCTCGACCTCGAGGCCCAGCAACCGATCCCGCACCGCGCCGCCGACCAGATAGATCTGCATCAGCCGCTGCAGCGATCCGGGCACTGGCTGCGCCAGGCTTCAAAGCCACCCTCCAGGCTGTACACCTGCTCAAATCCCTGCTCTGCCAGATAGGCCGCCGCCGGTTGGCTGCTGATGCCGTGGTAGCAGCAGACGATCAGTGGTTGGTCAAACGCCGCCTGTGCCAGAAACTGCGGCAGGTTGTGGTTGCCAAGGTGGGTGGCGTCGCGAATGTGGCGCTGGTTGAAGCTGGCTTCGTCGCGGATATCGACCACCTGTGCGCCCTGGTCGATCAGCGCACAGGCCTGGGCGATATCGATCTTGCGGTACTCGCTCAAGGGTTACTCTCCGGGTTTCGGGTGGTTGGTGCAGGGATGGCTGAACAGCCGGCGATCCTCCAGCCGCAGCGCGCTCAGGGCGTTGCCCCAGACGCAGCCGGTATCGAGCGAGATGGTACGCTCATCCCGGTGATGGCCCAGCGCGGCCCAGTGACCGAACAGTTGTATGCGGTTGAGCGGTTTGCGCGGCGGCAGTTCAAACCAGGGGCGAAAACCAGCCGGGGCTTGCTCCGGCGGGCCACTGGCGGTGAACTCCAGCCGCCCCTGTGGCGTGATGAAACGCATTCGGGTCAGGTAGTTACTGATGGCACGCAGCCGCTCCCCGCCCTCGAGCTCATCCCGCCAGAGGTCGGGCCGGTCGCCATACATGGCGGCGAAAAAATGGCCGGCCCTGTCGCTGCGCAGCACCGCTTCCAGCTCGGCGGCCAGCGTGCGGGCGGTTTTCAGGCTCCAGATATGGGGGATGCCGGCGTGGGTCATCACATAGCCCCGCGCCTTGTCATCGTGCAGCAGCGGGCGCCACTGCAGCCAGTGGATCAGCTCATCCCGGTCGGGGGCGGCCAGAATCGGTTCCAGTGAGGGGTGTACTTTCCTTGCGCAGCCGTGGTGCAGGGCCAGCAGGTGCAGGTCGTGATTACCCAGCACGCAAACGGCGCGATCCCCCAGGCTTTTGACAAAGCGCAGGCATTGCAGCGAGGCGGGGCCGCGGTTGACCAGATCACCGGTGAACCAGAGTCGATCCCGGTCGTTGAAGTCGATCTGCGCCAGCAGCTGCATCAACTCGTCATGACAGCCCTGCAGATCACCTATTGCGTAAGTCGCCATGGAGGCTCCAAAACAGTGACACAAGCCAACATGATAGCGGAAGCCGGTGCCGATCTGAAATCGACGGGTGACAGAACAGAAACAAAAAAGAGGCCCCGCAGGGCCCCAACAGGATCACCGTATGTCAGGAACGCCGGGGAGTGGTCCGTCAGAAGTCGAACGTCTTGCTGAAGGTGAACACCAGCTGGGAGTCCTGCTCATTATCGCCGTCGATCTCTTCATCCAACTGGTGGATGTAGGCCAGCCCCAGGTCCACTCCCTGAAAGTTGGTGCCGTAGCCGGCTTCGACGTAGTCCCCCTCGTAATCCTGGCCGAATACGCCGTAGGTCAGGTAGGCCCCTTCATATTCACCGGTCAGGCTGAAAAAGGTGTAGTCGGCATCATCGCCACCACCGTCGTCGACATTTTCCCGTCCGAGGACGAAATCGGCGCTGAGAAACTTGTAACCGGCGTTCAAAATCAGCTCATGAAAGTCGGAGGCGTTACTGGTGGTGTAGAAGTAGCCGGTATAGCCTATGCCGTAGGTGAAATCCTTGTACTCACCTGAATAGCCACCGTAGAGGTCGTACTCGAGTTCTGAATCGTCCAGCTGCGCTTCCCAGGTACCAACATAAAACCCGTTACCGAAATCGTAGTCTATACCCCCCATCAGGCTGGCGTTGTCGTCGGTCTGGTCAACCCCACGGAACCAGTAGTCGCTCATGGCACCCACGTTGACCGACAGCTCGGCGCTCGCGGCAGCGGAGGCCGTCAGCAGGCCGGCAGCGAGCATGGATTTGGTCAGCTTTTTCATCATCTTCCCCTTGCAGTTTCTTGAAGTGGCAAGCCGGGCAGCGAATCCCGCTTGTTACTCCAGTCAAAGCGAAAGCCGTGCCAGTGTTAGTAAAGTCAACATTTACAATGTGTTGTGCCATTGCAATGCCGTTGCGCCACGACTGTATGCACCAATAGGGGGCGCTAGGCCCTAGGAGGGTGCAGGCGTGGATAATCATCTAGGCAGGGGATTCCGCCAAAATATAGTGCGAACAACCCCTTGCTCTGTAAGGGATTATCGCTTCATTACTCGATTTATGTCGAAAACCAAGGAGCGGTGGCTGGGGATCTCAGTATTTTTGGCACAGGTGAGGCTTTCTACAAAAGAGAACGTGCCGCTATCTCATGGCGACCCCCTTGATGAGGGCGTAAACCCGCTGGTTCTCCCGGAGTCCTAGACGTGTTGCCGAACGCCTGGAAACCCGGGCGAGCATTGTCTGTGGCCCGAGGCCCAGTCTCACCAGTAGCTGACTCGGGTTCGAGTCGGGTTGCAGGTCAATGAGTCTGGTTTCCAGACAGTTCAACAGGCTGATGCTGGTGGGCGGCGACAGGGCCAGAACCACGTCCCT
>JAXHUI010000057.1:0-13200 GCA_034189745.1 Pseudomonadota bacterium | reverse complement strand
GCGCCGTGGTCGAGGTTGAAGCGCTCGCCGGCGTACTCGACCTCGACCCCGCCAACGGTGCCGGGGGCGGTGTGGCCGCCTTCAGCCTCCAGATCGCTCTGTGCGGCGGCGGGGGGCGGAGTGAGGTTCAGCGCCATCAGTTCGTCGAAACGGGGTTTGAGCCGGTCCAGCGCGACCCGATCCTGCGGTCGTTTGGGGCCCGCCAGGGAGGCCACCACGCTGCTCAGATCCAGCTCCAGAGTGGAGGTGAAGATCGGCTCATCGCCGGGGTTGCGCCACAGCCCCTGCTCCTTGCAGTAGGCTTCCACCCGTTCGACCTGCTCTTCGCTGCGACCGGAGAGGCGCAGATAGCGCAGGGTTTCCTCATCCACCGGGAAGAAGCCACAGGTGGCGCCATACTCCGGCGCCATGTTGGCCAGGGTGGCCCGGTCGGCCAGGGGCAACTGCGCCAGGCCGTCGCCATAAAACTCGACGAATTTGCCCACCACCCCGTGCTGGCGCAGCATTTCGGTGACGGTCAATACCAGGTCGGTGGCGGTGATCCCCTCACGCAGGGCGCCGGTGAGTTTGAACCCCACCACCTCG
Source organism: Pseudomonadota bacterium (assembly GCA_034189745.1). Lineage (GTDB taxonomy): Bacteria > Pseudomonadota > Gammaproteobacteria > Pseudomonadales > Balneatricaceae > Marinobacterium. The sequence goes on along the minus strand of JAXHUI010000057.1, from coordinate 12,615 downwards.
GGGATCAGCATGGAGATCGGCTGCCCCAGCATGGCGGCCTCGGCCTCGATGCCGCCCACCCCCCAGCCGAGGACGCCGAGGCCGTTGATCATGGTGGTGTGGGAGTCGGTGCCCACCAGGGTATCCGGGTAGATCCAGCTCTCGCCGGCGCGCTCCTCCCGCCAGACGGTCTGGCCCAGATACTCCAGGTTGACCTGATGGCAGATGCCGGTGCCGGGCGGAACCACACGGAAGTTGTCGAAGGCGGTTTGGCCCCAGCGCAAAAAGGCGTAGCGCTCATGGTTGCGCTCCATCTCCAGCTTGACGTTGTTGGCAAACGCGTCGGGGCTGGCAAAATGGTCCACCATCACCGAGTGGTCGATCACCAGATCCACCGGCGAGAGCGGGTTGATCTGCTGGGGGTCGGCCCCCAGCGCCTCGACCGCATCACGCATCGCCGCCAGATCGGCGACGCCGGGAACGCCGGTAAAGTCCTGCATCAACACCCGCGCCGGGCGGTAGGCGATTTCGCGCTCGGAGCGACCGCCTTGGTGCTGCCACGCCACCAGGGCCTGAAGATCCTCGAGCTGTACCGCATCGGTGTCGATGTGGCGCAGCAGATTTTCCAGCAGCACCTTGAGGGAGCGGGGCAGTCGGCTGATATCACCCAGTGAATCGGCAGCCCGTTTCAGGCTGCTGTAGCGGTACTGTTTCGACCCGAGTGTCAGGGTTTGTGTTACATCGGAGCTTTTCAAGTGATTACCCTCCTGCCGTTGGCATTGAAGTGTTGCGGCTCAGTCATCCTTCTTGGCGGCCAGTTTGCGTGCCTGCTCGGCCCACTCGGACAACTGTAGTTGAACCATCCCGTTGACGGTAGTGGGCGGGTAGCGCCCATCGCTGTCGGCGGTGCCGGCTTGGCGGTCGAACAGCAGCTCGATCAGCTGATCCAGCCGGCTGACCGCATGGATGGAAAAGAGCCCCTTGCGACAGGCCTCCACGACCTCCTCCTTCAGAATCAGGTGGGGCTCGTTGCTGGCCGGAATGATCACCCCATGGCTGCCATCCAGCCCACGGGAGCGGCACAGGTCGAAGAACCCTTCGATCTTTTCGTTGACCCCGCCGATCGCCTGAATTTCACCCTGCTGATTGATCGAGCCGGTAACGGCGTAGCTTTGCTTCAGGGGCAAGCCGGTGATGGCGGAGAGCAGCACGCATAGCTCGATGGCGGAGGCGCTGTCGCCATCCACCGGGCCGTAGGATTGCTCGAACACCAGGCTGGCGTTGAGTGAGAGCGGCTGGTTGCGAGCGTAACGGGCGCCGATGCAGGCCCCCAGAATCATCACCCCCTTGCTGTGCAACGGCCCCCCCAGCTTGATTTCGCGCTCGATATCCAGCACCCGGCCACTGCCCATGCGGGCGGTGGCGGAGATGCGGCTGGGCTTGCCGAAGGATTGATCGCCGAGCTGGAACACCGACAGCCCGTTGGCCTGTCCCACGGCGGTGCCGCTGGTGTTGACGATCAGCGTGCCGCGCTCGATCTGCTGCTGCAGCAGTTCGGAATACTGGCTGCTGCGGTAGCGCTGCTGCTCGATCGCCTTCTCCACATGGGCGCGACCGGTTTGGCTCGCCCCCTGACGCAGCGCCCAGAAACTGGACTCGCGCAGCAGATCGATCAGTTGTCCGCGGTTGAGCGAGAGTTTTTCACTGTCATCCATCTGCCGCGAGCTGTGTTCGATCACCGCCTCCAGCCCGCTGCGATCCAGGTGGGTCAGCCCCTCCTCGCGCACCAGCATGGCGATCAGGCCGAGGTAGCCGTGCAGATTTTCACGGTCACGATCGAACCCTTCGGCGAAGTCTGCGTACACCTTGAACAGGGTGGTGAACTCGGGGTCGTAGTGCTTGAGCAGGTAGTAGAGCCGCCGCCCGCCGATCAATATCACCCGCACATCGAGTGGCACCGGCTGCGGCTCCAGGGAGCGGGTGCCGCTGACGCCGTAGATCTTCTCCAGCGGGTCGATACGAATTTCACCGTTGCGCAGGGCGCGTTTGAGCCCCTCCCAGGCAAACGGGAAGGAGAGCAGTTTTTGCGCATCCACCACCAGATAGCCGCCATTGGCCCGGTGCAGTGCGCCGGGCTGGATCAGGCTGAAATCGGTGGTCAGGGTGCCGAAGTGGGCCTCATATTCGATGCGACCGATCAGATTCTGATAGCTGGGAATATCCTCGTAGACGACGGGAGCGCCCCCGTCCTTCTCATGCCCCACCAACACGTTGAGCTGGTAGCGGCGGAATTTGCCGGAGCGGGCCCGTTTGTGCAGCGGCGCCCGCTGCTCCTCCTCGGAGGGGAAAAAGTCATCCACATTCTCGATCATGTCCTGATGGATGGTATCGAGAAAACTGAGGATTTCAGGGTAGTTGGCATACTCCTGGCGCAGGTTGTTCAGGGCCGGATCGATCACCCCGCGGGTGGTTTCCTGTTCCAGTTCACGCAGGCGGGCCTGGTGTTCCTGCTGCATCCGGGGGATCTCATGCATCAGCGCCGAGAGCTCCGCATTGAGTTTGTCCACGGCGGCCTTGATCTTTTCCCGCTCCTCCTGTGGCAGCTGGTTGAACTCCTCCGGGGTCATCAATTTGCCATCCCGCACCGGTCCCAGGGTGTAGCCGCCGGGGGTGCGCATCAGGATGAGGCCCGCGTCATGGGCTTTCTGCCCCAGCGCCTTGAAACTCTGTTCTTCGCGGGCCTGAAACTCCTCATTCAGCGATTGCAAGCGATTGCGGTATTCGTCACTTTTGAACTGGGCCGGGATGCGCATCAGTAGCACTTCGATCAGCTTGCGCAGGTCTTCGTGCAGGCCCTGCCCCATGCCACGGGGCAGAATCAGCCTGAACGGCTGGTTGGGGCGGTCGAAATTGTGGATGTAGCAGCAGTCACAGGGGGGTTCCCCGCGGGCGGCCTCGGCACTGACGATGCGGGAGACCAGCTCCCGCTTGCCAACGCCGGTGGAGCCGCTGACAAAAATGTTGTAGCCCGGGTGGTCCATGCCGATGGCGAACTGAATCGCATCCAGGGCCCGTGACTGTCCGAGGGTCGTGCTGTCGGTGGTGATATCGGCGGTGGAGGTGATGCCCAGCGCTGCCAGATCGCAGCGATGGCGCAACTGTTCGGGTTTCAACAAAGTCTCTTGCATGTCGGCATCCATGGTTGCGGGTTCAAAGTAGGCACAAGTTTAGCAGCGCCAGCGCGACGGCGAGTAGTAAACCGGGCCACAGGGGGCGGCAAAGTGAAGCGTGGCCGGCAAACAGTGCCAAACCGCCCTTGACCAGGGTGTTGGTGATCGCCGCCAGCGTGATGCCGGTCACCGCGGTCTCGGCGCCGATGCTGTCCTGTGCCATCCGCGCCAGGGTGAGGGTGATCGCATCCACATCGGTCAGACCGGCGACGATGGAGACCAGCCACAGCCCCTGTTCACCCATCTGCTCACGCATGGCGTGGGCGATCAACAGGATGAAGGCGAGCAAAAGGCCAAACTGCAAGGCCGGAATCAGTTGAAACGGCTGGGTCGAGAGTTTGCTGGTATCCACGGCGGCGTGGGGTTCTCGTCGGCGCCAGAGCCACAGCGCGCTGAGCACACAGGCCAGGGTCATCGCCAGCATCGGCGGCAGCAGGGGCAACAGTAGTTCAGGGTTGATCACCGCCACCTCCAGCAGGATCCGCGGATACATGATGGAGGAGGAGAGCAGAATACCACAGGCCAGCAGGCGGGGCATGGGCACCCGGGCGTTCATCCGCGCCAGGCTGAGGGTGAGGGCGGTGCTGGAGGCCAGCCCACCCAACAGGCTGGTGATCATCACCCCCTTGTCGGGCCCGGTCAGGCGCATGGCAAAGTAGGCCGCCAGACTGATGCCGGCGATCAGCACCACCATCAGCCAGATCTCGTAGGGGTTGAGCGCCCCCCAGGGGCCGTAGCCCCGGTTCGGCAGTACAGGCAGCAAAACCGCCGAGATCAGCGCCAACTGCAGGATGCCGCGCATCTCGCTTTCGCTCAGGTGTTCCAGCGTCTGGTGCAGCGCCCGCTTGAAGTGCAGCAGGAGGGTGGTGATCACGGCCACGGCAACCGCCAGGTTGAGGTCGCCCAGCACGGTGAGCAGCCCGGTCAGGTAGGTGACAATACCGGCCGCCACGGTGGTGATGCCGTAGTCGTGGTCGTCGCTGGCGTCGAGCCAGTGCGCCAACCCCAGCAGCAGCATCACCGCCAGCCCCATGGCGACGGCGATGCCGGGGCCGAGCGGTGTCACCAGTACCCCGGCCAGGGCGCCGATGAGAGCCAGCAGGCCAAACGTGCGGATCCCCGCAATACGCCCCCCCGCCGGGGTGTTGCGTTCATGCCAGCCGCGCTGTAGTCCGATCAGCATCCCCAGTGCCAGCGCGACCAGTATCAGCAAGAGTTGTGAGCGGTCCATGAAGCCTCCTGAAAGGCTGCAGCAAGCAGCCCGGTTGAGTCGCTACAGGGTAACAGATCGGCGGCGCGGCGGGAGTGGTGGCGGGGGTGCGCTGAGCACAAAAAAGGCGCCCCGGATGGGGCGCCAAACAGTTGCAGCGGGGAACCAAAGGGTCGATTACATCCGGCCCTCGGTTTCGTAGCGCTGATGCCAGCTCAGGGCTTCATCCAGCAGGTGGGGGGTGTGCATGCCGCGACCGCTGTGGCAGGCGCGCTCGAAATAGTCCAGCAGACGCGGGCGAAAGTCGGGGTGGGCGCAGTTGTGGATGATCGCCAGGGCGCGCTGGCGGGGGGAGAGGCCGCGCAGATCCGCCAGCCCCTGCTCGGTGACGAGCACCTTCACATCGTGCTCGGTATGATCCACGTGGGAGACCATCGGTACGATGGAGGAGATCGCTCCTCCCTTGGCGATGGAGGGGGAGACGAAGATCGACAGGTAGCCGTTGCGGGCGAAATCGCCGGAACCGCCGATGCCGTTCATCATTCGGGTGCCCATGATGTGGGTCGAGTTCACGTTGCCGTAAATATCCGCCTCGATCATCCCGTTCATGGCGATGATACCCAGCCGGCGCGCCAGCTCGGGATGGTTGGAGATATCCTGTTGGCGCAGGATGATTCTGCCGCGGTAAAACTCGATATGCTCGTTGAGCTCGCGGATACCATCCGGGCTGAGCGAGAAGGCGGTGGCGGAGGCGACCTCGAGGGTGCCGGACTTGAGCATCTTCAACATGCCATCCTGAATCACCTCGGTGAAAGCGGTCAGGTGCTTGAACGGCCCGGCGTCGAGCCCCTCCAGCACCGCGTTGGGAATGTTGCCGACACCGGACTGGATCGGCAGCAGTGCCGGCGGCAGGCGGCCGAGTTCGATCTCGCGCTGGAAAAACGCGAGAATGTGTTCGGCGATCCGGGTCGAGGTGGCGTCCGGGGCCTTGAAGGGGGAGTTGCGATCGGCCGCGTCGGTCTCCACCACGGCGATCACCTTCTCCACCGGGCAGTGCAGATAGGGTTCGCCGATGCGATCAGCCGGATCGGTCAGCATGATCGGCTTGCGGTTGGGGGGCAGGGCGGTGCCGTAATAGATATCGTGCATCCCCTCTAGCCGGGCATTCTGCTGGCTGTTCACCTCCAGGATGATCCGGTCGGCCTGTTCGATCCAGGTTTTGTTGTTACCGATCGATGAGGAGGGGATCAGGCTGCCATCCGCCCGGATTCCGGCCACTTCGATCAGGGCGATATCCATCTTGCCGAGAAAACCGGACCAGGCGTACTGGGAAACCTCGGATAGATGGAGATCCACATACTCCATCCGCCCGCTGTTGATCCGCTCGCGGCAGATGGGGTCGCTCTGGAACGGCAGGCGCATTTCGATACCGTCGACCTGAGCCAGCGCGCCATCCAGCTCGGGTGCGGTGGAGGCGCCGGTCCAGACATTGATCCGAAAGGGTGCGCCTCCGGCGGCATTGAGTCGGCTGATACGCTTGGCCAGAGCGCCGGGCACGGCCTTGGGATAGCCCGCCCCGGTGAATCCGCTCATGCCCACATTGGCGCCGGGGAAGATCAGTTCAGCCGCCTGCTCGGCCGTCATGATGCGTTCGCGCAGGGGCGAACAGTGAATGCGTGAAGTTGATGACATGGTTGTTCCTGGGTTCGTTGTCAGCAGCTCTGCGGTATCTTTTGATCGATATCCATGCAGTCCGGTGGCGGGTGATTCTAGCAGTGAACGCGGTGATCCAGGCGGGTTGATTGTTGCAATTATGTAAAACTAAAGCCTGTTTTTGCCGCCAACGGGGGTTTTTACCCGGCTTTTTTAAAACAAGTTGCAATTTTACCCTGAAAGGGGGCGAGGAGTGCGGGCGGGCCAGCGCCTTGGGAGGCTGGCCACGGCGCCGCGCAAAGGGGGATCAGTCGTCGTTGGCGGGGCGTTTTCTCAGCGGCAGGAAACCATCGGCCAGATCGGCGGGCGGGGAAGGTGGCGCCGCGGCGCGCTTGCCCGTGCGCTTGCGCTCACGCAGGCGCTGTTTGCCTTCCGCTTTGGCGGCCGGCTTCTTGCCCTCCTTGCGATCGTGCTTTTTCTTCTTGCTGCCAGCGGCCTTGCCCGAGGACTTGAGTTTTTTCGGCCCCTGGTAGCGGCCCTCCAGCCCCTTCAGGGTGCGCCGCTCGAAGGTGATCCGCAGGTAGCGCTCGATGCTGGCCATCAGGTTCCATTCGGTGTGGTCGATCAGGCAGATCGCCAGCCCCGCTTTCGCCTGCCGCCCGGTGCGGCCGACCCGGTGCAGATGTTCATCCCCCTTGCGGGCCATGTCGAAGTTGATCACCAGATCCAGCCCTTCGATATCCAGGCCGCGGGCGGCCACGTCGGTTGCCACCAAGATGTCGATCTTGCCAGCGCGCAGCAACTCCATCACATGCTTGCGCTCATCCTGGCTCATCTCGCCGTGCAGCAGACCGGAGCGGCGGTTCTGCCGTCGCAGGCTCTGGGCCAGCTTCTGGGCCTTGACGCGGGTGTTGGCGAAGACGATCGCCCGGTCGTAGGTTTCGTTGGCCAGCAGCCATTCCAGCAGACGCTCCTTGTGGTTGTCGTCATCGGCCAGAATGATCTGCTGGCGGATGTTGGCCTGGGCGTTCTGCGGTGTGTTCAGCAGCAGCTGCTCCGGCTCATGCAGCACCTGTGGCAGCAGGCTGTGCACGCCGGGGTGGGTGAGGGTGGCGGAAAACACCAGCGACTGCCGCTGCCGGCGGCAGCTGCCAGTGATCGCCAACACCTCGTCACGAAACCCCATGTCCAGCATACGGTCGGCTTCATCCAGTATCAGGAACTCGAGCTCGGCGAGCTCCACGGTTTCCCGCTCCAGATGTTCCAGCAGCCGCCCCGGGGTCGCCACCAGTACCTCCGGGTTTTTGCGTATGGCGGCGGCCTGCTCCTTGAAGCCGGTGCCGCCACAGACCGTCATGGCGCCGATGCGGGTAAAGCGGGCCAGCGCCTTCACCTGCTGGCAGACCTGCTCGGCCAGCTCTCGGGTGGGTGTCAGGATCAGGCCGCGGGTGGCGCTGTTGGGGGAGGGGTGGTCGAGAAAGTGCTGCAACATCGGCAGCACGAAGACCAGCGTTTTGCCGCTGCCGGTTTCAGCACCGACGATCAGATCCTTGCCCGCCAGCGCCGGCGGCAACGCCGCCTGCTGCACGGCGGTGGGGTGGGTAAAGCCAAGTTCATCGATCGCCATGAGCAGGCGCTCATGCAACATCAGGTCAGCAAACACGGGGTGGTTCTCACTTGAAATGGGTTGCGCCCATACTAGCAGAAAGCGGGCGGCGCGGCTGCATCCGGGCGGCGCCGCGCCGCCCCACCCGATCCCCACGCGAGGGGCGAAACCCGGGGGTGATGGATGAAGCGCCGGGCCCGCCGCCCGCTCGTTCTGCCCATCCGGCTTGACCCGGGGCGGCGGGAGTGGTTAAACAGTGAACAGGACCATGTCAGGAGTCGAGTCATGTCACGCTCACTTTTGCTGCCGTTACTGATCGCCACGCTGCTGGCCGGTTGCGCCAGCACTCCGCCCCCGGCGTTCACCCCCGCCGATCTGAACCACCCCCGGCGGCAGCAGCTGCTCGCGCACTACAGCCAGTGGGCGGGCACCCCCTACCGCTATGGGGGGCAGGGGCGTTCCGGTGTGGATTGTTCCGGCTTCATTCAGCGGGTCTACGCCCAGCTGGATGGCACCCGCTTGCCCCGCACCACCGAGCAGCAGGCCGGGGTCGGCACCGAAGTGGCGCGCTCCCAACTGCAGCCGGCGGATCTGGTCTTTTTCAAGACCGGCTGGAAGCAACGCCATGTCGGTATCTACATCGGCAACGGCGAGTTTATCCACGCCTCCACCAGCCAGGGGGTGACGATTTCACACCTGGACAACCCCTACTGGCGCAACGCCTGGTGGATGGCACGGCGCCCCTGAGTGGCGCGGCGGCAGAACCGTCCTCAGCCCATCCCCACCTTGTCCACAGGTTGTATCGGGCGGTCGTTCCATTCTGCCGCGGCTGTGAATGAAAGGGGCGGAGATGATCGAATCCGGGGCTGAATCGGGCCAAATGGCGGTGCGACCGGGGTTGACAAGATAGCCCTGGGCAAAACCACCGCCATCTCGCTCAATAATTGTACGCTTTTTAAAAACCATTATTTAACAATATGTTATGCCTTCTCTTTGCATCCTGTCCCGAACTTATCAAGGGTGTTGTATACAGAATGTGTGAGCAACCCTTGGCGGGTTATCAACAGGGGGCGAGCGGCGGCCAGAATGTGGATGGTTCAGTGAAAAAGATGTTCGCCCCCTGCGCCCGGGCCGAGCCGGTGGGCCGCTTTCACGGTGTTACGGCGGTTGTGCCAGAGCTTACCCAATGGAAGGTAATGGCAATGGAGAGCCACCTGTTCGCACCGCCGCGCAGGCTCGCGAAGCTGGGGGATGGTCCCGTAAAAGCCCAGTGAATTCGGCAAGTTGCAAAATAATTCACCCCCCGCGCTTGACACCTTTGCGCAGGGCTGTAAAATCTGCGCCCATCCTTCGGAGGGATGGCTGAGTGGTCTAAAGCACCGGTCTTGAAAACCGACGGGTCGAGAGGCTCCCAGGGTTCGAATCCCTGTCCCTCCGCCATTGAAGGATGATGATTTGGACAGTTCCTCGATAGCTCAGTTGGTAGAGCAGTAGACTGTTAATCTATTGGTCGCTGGTTCGAGTCCAGCTCGAGGAGCCAAATCAAACCTGCCGCCAGGCGGGTGCAAGCAAAGAGCGGGTCGTTAGCTCAGTTGGTAGAGCAGTTGGCTTTTAACCAATTGGTCATAGGTTCAAGTCCTATACGACCCACCACTCTTCGCTGCCGGAGGGTCGTTAGCTCAGTTGGTAGAGCAGTTGGCTTTTAACCAATTGGTCATAGGTTCAAGTCCTATACGACCCACCACCTCCGGCCCCACTCCAGCGTGCGGACCGCCCCACGGTCTCCCCTGTTTTACCGCTCCATCCCGATGCGCTCATCCGCTTCATACTCGATCGCCACCACCTCGAGCCAGAGTGGTTCCTGATCCGGCCGTTCGATGATCACCTCATCGCCCACCTGTTTTTTCAGTAGCTGCCGTGCCAACGGGGCGTCGATGCTGATGTAGCCTCTGGCCGGATCGATCTCATCGGCACCGACGATGCGGTAGCGGCGGCGCTGATCGTCCGCGTCGGCCAGCGTCACCCAGGCCGCGAAGAAGATCCGGCTGGTATCCTCCGGCAGCCGATCGATCACTTTGATCTGCTCCAGCCGTTTGGAGAGGTAGCGTAGGCGGCGGTCGATCTCGCGTAGCTGTTTTTTGCCGTAGGTATATTCAGCGTTCTCGGAACGATCGCCCTGGGCGGCGGCCTCTTTCACCGCCTGGGTGACCTCGGGGCGCTTCACCCGCCACAGGTGGTTCAGTTCGGCGCTGAGGCGTTGATACCCCTCCGGGGTGATGTAGGCGGAGCTTTTCGCTCGTGGGGCACGCCAGCGGGCCATGTCGTTTTCCTGATCTGGTTGAAAAGGTAAAGGAGTACAGTCGCTTGCCGATAACACCGGTTCAGGTGGAGGCATGATGCAGACAGACCCTATCCAGACAAAAATCGAGAGCTACACGGCCTCGCTGCCGCAGGCGGTGCATGCGCCCAGTGGGGCCCAGTTTGCGTTTCTGCTCAGTCTGATCGCTTCCACTGAGGAGATCCACCGACCGCCCGCGCAGGCCGAGCCGGGCAGTGGCTTTGAGCTGCCCCCCAATGCGGCGCTGCGCTATCCCGATCTGAATGAGCTGCACACGCCGGAGGTGGTGGCGCGGCTCAACCGCTCGGTCAACGACCATCTCCCCGGTGAGTACGCCTATCTGGTCAGCTGGCTGGATGTTCAGGCCCACACGCCGAAGGCTCAACCACCGAGGCCGGATCGCTTCGAGCAGGTCGCACTCTACACGGCCAACGCGCTGGCCGGCAAGATCGAGAGCGCCCGCCACAGCTTGAGCGCCGCGGCTTGACCGGATCGTGGCCTCCCGCTCCCGGCCCCGGGCTGGTGCTTACAGCCAGCGCCAGCGGCGGAAGAGCAGAAACAATCCCCCCACCAGCAGGCCCAACATCAGCAGGAAGATCAGAAAAGCGTGTTCGTTTTCCGCCCCCGGGATGCCGCCCACGTTGATCCCCAGCAGCCCGGTGAGGAAGCTCAACGGCAGGAAGATGGCGGAGATGATCGACAGCACATACATGCGTTGGTTGAGCTGCTCCGCCTGCTGGCTGGTCAACTCCTCCTGGGCCATGGCGGCGCGCTCGCGGATGATGTCCAGATCCTCGATGTGGCGCAGCAACTGGTCGCTGATTTCGCGCAGCTCCAGTTTCATCTCGGTGGTGAGCCAGCTCAGGCGCTCGCTCAGCATCTGGTTGAAGGCATCCCGCTGGGGGGCGTAGTAGCGCCGCAGGGTGACGGTCTGGCGCCTCAGATTGCGCACGGCCTGACGCATTTCGCTGCCCGGCTGGGTGAGCAGATCCAGCTCCAGATCCGACAGTTGCTCCTCCAGATCTTCCACCGTGTCGCCCATGCGCTGGACCAGCAGTCCGCTGAGGCGGATGATCAGCTCGGCGCTGCTGCATGGGCCTTCACCCTGTTCAAACAGTTGCAGCAGTCTGCTGACCGACAACAAACGGCGTTTGCGGGTGGAGATCACCAGCCGGGCCCCCACGCAGAGGCGGATCGATACCATATCTTCCGGGTCGGCCCCGGGGTTGGTGTTGACGCCGCGCAGGGCCAGCAGCAGGTACTCCCCCAGCACGGCGGCGCGGGGGCGGGTGTTTTCCACCACCAGCGCGTCCACGGCCAGCTCGGGCAGGCCGCTGTGCTGCTCCAGCCACGGCCGGGTGGAGTCGAGGGTGAAATCCAGATGGATCCAGAGGATGCCATCCTCCGGCTGCCAGCGCTCCAGTTCCGCGGGGGAGAGGGGGCGGGCGCCGCCCTCCCCATCGAGGAGCAGTGTGTGCAGTGCTTCGGGGGCGGGTGTCATGGCGGTCTCCTGTCAGTCCGTGTGCCAGATGATCTTCTCTATCTCGCTGCCGTTCGTTGTCCACCACTCATCCGGGTCATCCCCCTCCTGCCAGCCGGAAACGATGCAGCGCACCTGGGTATCCAGCGCCGCGGCCACCTCCATAGCGCAGTCGATGTCGCGCGCCCAGGGGGTGGCGTCGGAGCGGAACCAGATGCTGATCCAGCTCTTGCCGACCGCCTTTTCATGGATCATCACCGGGATGCGCGCGCCGGCGAAAACGACGCTGAGGGAGTGGGTGGCGCCGACGCTGTCATGGGCTTCGACGGCGTCGGTGCGCCGGCGTAGCCACTGCAGAATCTGCTCCAGTGAGCGGTTTTTGATGTAAATCTCGATGTCAGGGTGGCGGCTCTCGGTGCTGCTCATCGTCGTCGTCCAGAATGTGCCAGATGCGCAGAACGCTCAGGCCAAGGTAACCCATGAGGGCGAGTATGCTGCCAGCGGCGGCCAGGATCAAGCCGAACAGTGCCAGCAACTCCGCCTCGAGTCCGGGAGGGAGCCGATGCTGGGCGAAGCTGATCGCGCCAACCCCCGTGAAGAAGAGTCCGGCGCCGCACAGCAGCAGGTTCAGGTTGCGGCGCGGGTTTTGCGCCTGCTGACGCAGCCATTGCCTGATCTGGCTCATCGCTTGCGAAACAGTGCCAAGCGAAAGTCGGCCCGTTCGTTCAGCTCGCTGCAGGTGGCGATCCGCTCACGGGCGGCGCGGTTGAGCCGCTGGCCGTGGGGGGTCATCGCCAGCAGGTTCTGCACCATTTCCGGGGTATCGAGCCGGAAGCCGAACTCCAGCCGTTGGCTCGAAACCGGCTCGAACCACGGCGCCAGCGCCGGTTCGGGGTCGAGGCCGGAGCCGGCGCGCACCTGCTCGTAGATCAGGTCGCGCAGGGTGCGCAGGTGGTCGGGGCCGGGGTAGACCACCAGCAGCAGGCCACCGGGTTTGACGACCCGGGCGGTGGGTTCGGGCAACAGGCGGGCAAAGATCAGGCTGACGAGGTCCACGCAGTCAGCGGCCAGCGGGATCTCGGCAGCGCTGGCCACCAGCCAGAGGATCTCCCGGTTGCG
>JAXHUI010000056.1:0-13512 GCA_034189745.1 Pseudomonadota bacterium | reverse complement strand
CAGGGTGCCGGTTTTGTCCAGCACCAGGGTGGTGATCGCCTGCGCCCGCTGCAGCGCGTCGCCGTTGCGGATCAGAATCCCCCGCTCCGCCGCGCGCCCCACCCCCACCATCACCGACATGGGGGTCGCCAGGCCGAGGGCGCAGGGGCAGGCGACGATCAGCACGGTCAGCGCCGCCACGATGGCGTAGGGCCAGGCCGGCGCCGGCGCCAGCCAGAGCCAGAGCAGGGCGGTCAGCAGGGAGATCCCGATCACGACCGGAACGAAGATGGCGGCGATGCGGTCGGCCAGCCGGCCCAGCGCCGGCTTGGCGTTCTGGGCCTCGCGCACGGCGGCGACGATCTGCGCCAGCACGGTGTTCTGCCCGACGGCGGTGACTTCGATCAGCAGGCTGCCCTGCCCGTTCACGGTCCCCCCGGTGACGGGATCACCCGGCTCCCGCTTCACCGGCACCGGCTCGCCGGTGAGCATGGATTCGTCCACATGGCTGCTGCCCTCCAGCACGATCCCATCGACCGGAATGCGCTCGCCGGGGCGGATACGCACCCGATCCTGGGGCAGCAGCAGCGCCACCGGCACCGGCTTGCTTTCGCCATCGCGCACCCGCAGCGCTTCCCGCGGCTGCAGATCGAGCAGCTTGCGCAGGGCATCGCTGGTGTTGCCACGAACCCGGGCCTCCAGCGCCTGACCGAGCAGAACGAAGCCCAGAATCATCACCGCGGCTTCGTAGTAGAGGTGCCCGGCCGCCGGCGGCAACACCCCCGGGGCCAGCGCGGTGGTGAGCAGCAGGGCGCTGGAGTAGACCCAGGCGGTGCCGGTGCCGAGGGCGATCAGGGTGTCCATGTTCAGATCACCGCGGAACAGCCCCTGCCAGGCCCCGCGGTAGATGTGGCCGGCGCTGTACGCCATCACCGCCAGGGTGATCAGCGCCAGCGCCAGCCCCTGTAGCAGCCCCGCGCCGGTGTACAGATCGGGCCTCCAGCCGGCCAGCATCGCCAGCATCAATCCGCCCCCCACCACCAGCGCGACCAGACTTTTGCGCAGGGTCAGCCGGTAGGCATCCCGCTCCTGTTCGGCGCGCCGGGCGTAGTCGTTCTGATCCTGCAACAGATCGGCGCCGTAACCCGCCGCCTCGATCGCGGCGATCACCACCTCCGGGCCGGCGTCGGTCTGCACCGTGGCGGTACGGTCGGCAAAGTTGAGGGCAAACTCCTGGATCTCGGCACGGCTGGCGAGGGATTTTTCGATACTGCGAATACAACCGGCGCAGCGCACGTTGTGCAGAGCAAACTGGTAAATGGCCATCTTCAACCTCATCTGCGGGTGTTCGATGGCTCAAGCATAAACCCTGAAGTTGGGTATAGAGTCAAGCGCGGCATTGCGCCAGCAGCTGATTCCAGTCGTCGGGTGGATCGCCACTAGCCTGCATCTGCTTGAATAGCTGATAAGCATCGGTTTTGCTTTCGCAGGCCCGTTTGCTGCCGGGCGCCTCAGCACGACTTCGCCACTGGGTAAAATGGTGTAGTGAATTTGTCAAAAAGGTGCGCCATCAACGATACCGACACGGCCCCAGACAAAAAAGCGACCCCGCTGGAGTCGCCTTTGTGTTGTACCACCCCTTGCCGGGATCAGAACATGTGCTGGCCGCCGTTGATGGAGAAGTTGGCGCCGGTGATGTAGGCGGATTCCTCCTCCGCCAGGAAGGCGACGACACGGCCGATTTCGTCCGGTTTACCCAGGCGGCCAACCGGAACGGAGCTGGCGATCTTTTCCAGAATGGAGGGGTCGATCTTGGCCACCATCGGGGTCATCACATAGCCCGGCGAAACGGTGTTGACGGTGATCCCCTTGCTGGCCACTTCCAGGGCCAGGGCCTTGGTGAAGCCGTGGATACCGGCCTTGGCGGCGGAGTAGTTGGTCTGGCCAAACTGGCCTTTCTGGGCGTTGATGGAGGAGATGTTGATGATCCGGCCCCAGCCGTTGTCGATCATCGGGTTGATCACCAGCCGGGTCATGTGAAACATGGAGTCCAGGTTGGTGCTGATCACCTCGCGCCACTGCTCCCAGCTCATTTTCTTGAACTGGCCGTCGCGGGTGATACCGGCGTTGTTCACCAGTATATCGACATCGCGGCCGGTCAACTCCTTGACGGTGGCGATACACTGCGCGCTCGACTCTTCGTTGGTCACATCGCCATAGGCCAGGTCGATCTCGTAGCCCCGTTTGCGCTGCTCTTCCTGCCAGCTTTTGGCCTTGGCATGGTTGCCGCCGCTGTAGTAGCCCGCCACGACATGGTAGCCGGCATCGGCCAGCTTGTGGCAGATCGCCTCACCCAGACCGCCGGTGCCACCGGTTACCAGTGCAACTTTTTTACTCATGGTTCGCGTTCCTTTTCCGTTGTGTTAGCTGTTGGTGCCTGCTCCGCCCTGTGCGGGGGCGGGGGCCGTCAGGCTGTTTCGGTGCAGATTCTTGTTTTTGGTTGTTGTTATAGTCGGCTCTCAAGCCGTGCGATTATGGCTCCACAACCGCCTGATTCAACCATGGCAGAGGGGTGTCATTACCGCAACAGGGGCATGATAACAAATTACCCGTTGGCACCGATAGCGGGCGGATCGGCCGGCGTGTGCAGGTAACGCCACACCCAAAAACGGGCCACCAGCGCGGTGATGACGTTGGCGATCACCAGCGCGGCGAACAGGCCGGTGAGGCCAAACAGCCGGCTGCCAAGGTAGCCGAGGGGGATATACATCAGAAACAGCCGGAACAGGCTGATCCGCATGGCGCGCAGCGGCTGATGCAGGGCGTTGAAGGAGGACGCGCTCAGGAAGGTCACCGCCTGAAAGCCAAACCCGGCCGGTACGATCAGGATCCACAGCCGCAGCCAGCGGGCCATCTCCGGGTCGGCGCTGAACAGCCGCGAGAGCGGCCCGGAGAACACCACCAGCAGGACAAACACCAGCAGCTGCCAGAGCAGTGCAAAGCGGGTGGCCCCCCGGTAGGCGGCCCGGACCCGGTGCAGCTGGCGGGCGCCGAAGTTCTGGCTGATAAAGGGGGGCAGGGTCATCGACAGCGCCAGACAGAACAGCAGCGCCAGGGATTCGATACGGGCGCCGACGCCAAAGGCGGCCACCGCCTCGGCGCCATGCTGCGCCACCAGCGCGGTCAGTACGCCGTTGGCCAGCGGGGTCATCATGTTGGACAGAGACGCCGGCAGGCTGATCGAAAGCAGTTGGCGCCAGTGATCGAGCAGCACTCGCCATGGGGGCAGGGTCAGCAGCAGCATCCGCTTGCGCCGGTGGAGCAGGTGCGCTGCCAGCAGCGTGGTGACCGACCAGGCGAGCACGCTGGCCAGGGCCGCCCCCGCGATCCCGCTGGCCGGCAGCGGCCCCCAGCCAAAGATCAGGAGCGGGTCGAGCAGCATATTCAGCAGGGAGGAGAGCAGCATGATGGTGGCCGACAGGCGGGTATCGCCCGACGCCCTGAAGGTGCTGTTGCAAACCATGTTGAGCACCAGAAAGAGCGAACCGGCAAACCAGATCTGCATGTAATCGCGGATCAGTGGCAGCAGCTCGGGCGCGGCCCCCATCAGGCCAAAGAGCGGCTCGATCAGGAATTGCCCGCCACCGCCAACGGCGACCATCAGCACACAGGCCAGCAGCAGATTGTCGCTCGCCAGTCGCGCCACGCTGGCGCCACCACCGCTACCGATCAGCCGCGCCAGGGTGGCGGAGGTGCCAACCCCCAGCCCGATCGCCAGGCTGACCACCGCGAACGTGACCGGGAAGGTAAACGCCAGCGCCGCCATCGGCTCGGTGCCGAGGCGGGAGACAAACCAGACATCGGCCAGATTGAACAGCATCAGGCTGACGATGCCCAGCATCATCGGCGCGGTCATGCGCAGCAGGGTCGGGCGGATGGGCGCGTTGAGCAGGTCGGGACGCCGGGTCATGCGATACCTGTGCAGTAAGGTGGGTGGCGCGTGAAGGGGGTGAGTCTAGCAAAAGCAACGCCCCGGCGCAGGCGAAAACGGCGGGGCGCGGGATGGCGGGCAGGGGGTGCGGTTCACCCCGGCACCGGGTTGGCGGACGGGGCCGCGCCACCCTTGGTTGAAAACGCCACCTCGCCGTCGCATACTGATCTGCTCGATAACACAACCTGATAGACAACCGGGAGATCTCCATGAGTGCACTTTTTCAGCCCCTGCAGGCCGGGGCATTGCAGTTGCGCAACCGTATCGTGATGGCTCCGCTGACCCGCTGCCGCGCCGAGGCCGATCGCGTGCCCGGCGAGTTGATGGTGGAGTATTACCGCCAGCGCTGTGACGCGGGCCTGATCATCTCCGAGGCCACCTCGGTGACCCCGATGGGGGTGGGCTACCCCAACACCCCCGGCATCTGGTCTGATGCGCAGGTGGCCGGCTGGAAGAAGGTAACCGAGGCGGTGCACGCCGAGGGGGGGCTGATCGTGCTGCAGCTCTGGCATGTGGGCCGCATCTCCCACCCGAGCTACCTGAACGGCGAGCTGCCGGTGGCCCCCAGCGCCATCAAACCCGCCGGGCATGTGAGCCTGATTCGCCCCGAGGTGGAGTACCCCACCCCGCGCGCGCTGGAGTTGGATGAGATCCCGGACCTGATCGAGGCGTACCGCAAGGGCGCCGCCAACGCCAAGGCCGCCGGTTTCGATGGGGTGGAAATTCACGGCGCCAACGGCTACCTGCTGGAGCAGTTCCTGCTCGATGGCAGCAATCAACGTACCGACCAGTACGGCGGTTCGATCGAAAATCGGGCCCGCCTGATGCTGGAGGTGACCGATGCGGTGGTGGATGTCTGGGGAGCCGACCGGGTCGGTATGCACCTCTCTCCGCGCGCGGATACCCATGACATGAGTGTATCCGACCGCGAAGGCACCTACGGGTATGTGGCCGAGCAGCTGGGCAAGCGCAAGCTGGCGTTCATCTGTGCCCGCGAGCATGTGGCCGAAGACAGCATCGGGCCGATGCTGAAGCAGCGTTTTGGCGGGGCGTATATCGCCAATGAGGGGTTCACCGCCGAGTCGGCCGAGGCGTATGTTGCCGCGGGTAAAGCCGATGCGGTGGCGTTCGGCAAAGCCTATATCGCCAACCCGGATCTGGCCCGCCGCATCGCCGCCGGTGCCGACTGGAACGAGCAGGACCCCAGCACTTTCTATGGCTCGGGGCCCAAGGGGTATATCGACTATCCGTTCATGGAGCGGTAACGCCGCCGTCGGGTAGGTCGGGTAGAAAAAAGAGCCGCTCGAGCGGCTCTTTTTGTTTGTACCGATCCGCGCCGGTGGTGATCAGTCGGTGCTGATGATCACTTTCATCGCCTGCTCGCGGGCGGCGTTGGCGAACACCTCATAGGCGTCGAGGAACTTATCGAAGCTGAAGCGGTGGCTGATCAGCCGGTCGGGCTGGAGCTTGCCCGAGGTGACGGTTTTCAGCAGCATCGGGGTGGTGTTGGTGTTCACCAGGCCGGTGGTCAGGGTGATGTTCATGGCCCACAGCTCCTGGATCTGCAGCTCTACCTTGGTGCCGTGGACCCCCACGTTGGCAATGTGACCGCCCGGGCGCACGATCTTTTGGCAGATGTCGAAGGTTGGCGCAATGCCCACCGCCTCGATCGCCACATCCACCCCATCCTTGGTATGGGCCATGATCGCTTCGATCGCATCGCCGCTGCCGCTGTTGACCAGATCGGTGGCGCCGAAGGTTTTGGCCATCTGCAACCGGTTGTCGTCCAGGTCCACCATGATGATCTTCGCCGGAGAGTAGAACTGCGCCGTCAGCAACGCCGCCATCCCCACCGGCCCGGCGCCGACGATGGCCACCGTGTCACCCGGCTTGACCGCGCCATAGAGCACCCCGATCTCATGCCCGGTGGGCAGAATATCGCTGAGCATCACCAGGGCCTCTTCGTCGGCCCCTTCCGGGATCGGGTAGAGGCTGTTGTCGGCGTGGGGGATGCGGGCATATTCGGCCTGGGTGCCGTCGATCAGGTGGCCCAGAATCCAGCCACCATCTTCACAGTGGGAGTACATCTGCTGTTTGCAGTATTCGCACTTGCCGCAGGAGGTGATGCAGGAGATCAACACCCGATCGCCGGGCTTGAAGTTGCTGACCGCGTCGCCCACCGATTCGATGATGCCGACCCCCTCATGGCCCAGGATGCGGCCGTCGGTCACCGCCGGGACATCCCCCTTGAGAATGTGCAGATCGGTGCCACAGATGGTGGTTTTGAGGATTTTGACCACCGCGTCGGTGGGGTTTTCTACCCTGGGAACAGGCACGCTATCCAGGGATTTTTTCCCCGGCCCGTGATACACCACGGCCTGCATGGTTTGTTGCGTCATCGCTGCCTCCACTGATCAATGGATCAAACATTGTTTGGTCCGGTCAGCATAGCAAATGTGGCCCAATATACCAGCGCCCCGCCGTAGCTGGTTTCAGCCACGGCGGGGCGCTAATATGGAGCCAACAGCTTCGCTGGAGGGCGATCAGGTCAACACAGTCATGAACCGCTCATTCAGCTGCCGATCGTGATAGAAGATCGCCTTGCCCAACTGTTCGCTATCCCAGGTAACCGGTTCGTGGTCCGGGTAATGGTAATCACCCCCGGCGAACACTTCGTTGCGGTTGCCGGATGGATCGAAGAAGTAGATGGTCTGGCCATGGGTCAGGCCGTGACGGGTCGGTCCGATGTCGATGGAGGTATCGGTCATGGAGATCAGATCCGCTGCGTTCAGTACATCGTTCCAGGTGTCGAGATAGAACGAGGCATGGTGCAGCTTGCCCGGTTCCGGGTGCTCGATGAAGGCCAGATCGTGCGCTTTCATGCTCACGGTCATAAAGGCGGCCAACTGCTTGCCCTCCGGGTCGACCAGTTGCTCGGCCAGATCCATCCCCAACACATCGGTCAGCAGTTTGACGGTAGCAGGCACATCGGGGCCGTAGAGCAGACAGTGGTCAAACCGGGTGGCTTTCATCCCTTTCAGATCGCGCGGCCAGGCTTCCGGGTTGCGGTTACCCACCCCCCACTTACCGGTCTGTTGCTTGGTTGCGAACAGCTCCAGGCGGTGACCGGTCGGTATGGTGAAGGCGATGCGACGACCGCACTCTTTCAGGTCGCCGGCGGCGATCTCTTCGGTTGCCACACCGGCCGCCTGCAGGTCAGCATTGAGACGGTCAAGGGTCGCTTCATCGAGGCATTTGAGACCAACGAAATCTACACCTGGCTGATCCGCTTCACGCAATACCACGGAGTATTTGTCCACTTCGGTCCACCCTTTGAGGTAGACACGCCCCTGCTCGTCGCGATCCATCTCGATCAGACCCATCAGGTCGACGTAGTGTTGCAAGGCTTCATCCATATCCAGAACACGCAACTGAATGTGGCCCGGACGCATTACACCTTTTTTCATGGCTATATTCCTTATCGTTATGGGTTTGCTCGATCCACCGTGCTCCAGCTCGTGGCGACTTCAGGCGGATCGGGTTCGATGGTCAGATCGCTGCGGGCGTACACCCGACAGGCCAGCACGGTGCCCTCTGCCTCCTCTTCGGGAGACACCCAGGCCCGGCTCATACGTTTGCTGAAATACTCTCCGTTTAAAATCCGGATTCGACACTGGCCGCACCCGCCACCCCGGCATCCAACCGGAATCAGCGCCTGGCCGGCGCGCTCCATGGCCACCAGCACGCTCTGCTCGGAACTGGCATTGAAGCTGGTCTGTGCATCAGCTAGCTCAATACGGTGCTGCGCTGTCTCTATGGTTGATCTGTTATGTTTGTATGTGTCATTCATGTTCCGATCCCATTCGCCGTCTGATACTCCCGCCTACAGGTTGGCTTTTCCAGCGGCAATTATGGAAACTTGATATCCCGAAAACGGGCTCGACTCCTCCCCGCCCAGGATCAGATCCGCTTGAACAGTGCCGAGCGGGTCTGCTCCTGTGCGCCATCCGCCGCGGTGACGAACCGCTCCATGTGGATGTCGCGCTCGAACAGTCGCCCCTGCATCAGGGCGGTGATGGCTGCGTCGATCATCGGCGGTGGCCCGCACAGATACGCCTTGTGGCCACTGAAGCGGCCGTCGAAGTAATCGCTGGCCGCCTCATGCACAAATCCCTTGAACCCTTGCCAGTCATCCTCTTCGAGCGGTTCATTCAGGGCCGGAATGTAGTGGAAGTTATCGTGTTCGCGCTCCAGCGCCTCGAACAGCTCGCGGTTGTAAAGCTCGCTGAGGTTGCGCGCGCCCTGGAACAGGTAGATCTGACGGCTGTCCCCCTCCTCCAGCAGGTCGAGAATCATCGACTGGGGGCTGGAAAGCCCGGAGCCCCCGGCGATGAAGATGACATCCTTGTCATCCGATTTGCGCACGAAGAACTGACCGTAGGGGCCGGAAATCTCCAGCGTATCACCCACCCGGAGCTGCTCATGCAGCCAGGTGGTGCCGGCGCCCCCCTCCACCCGCCGCACGTGCAGCTCGATGTGACGATCATCGCTGGGCTTGTTGGCGATGGAGAAGGCGCGGGTCCCCTCCACGCCCGGAATGTTCAGGTTGACATACTGTCCGGCCTGAAACTGCATCGCCCGATCCAGCTCGAAGGTGATCCCCTTGATGGTGGGAGAAAGATCGACCAGATCAGTCACGGTGCCGACGTAGTCCTCCACCGGGTAGCCCTTGAAATCGGGATCGACATCGATGTCGGCTTCAATCACCAGGTCACTTTCGGGGGTGGCACAGCAAGCCAGAATCTTGCCCTCGTCGCGCTCCATGTCCATCAGCGCGAAGTGAGAGGCGTTGCCCTGATCCACCTCCCCCTCCAGCACCTGCACCTTGCAGGTCGCGCAGGTTCCGTGGCCACAGGCGAACGGCAGCCACACCCCCTGACGCAGGGCGGCATCCAGAATGGTTTGCCCCTCTTCGACTTCGATCAGATCACCGGTCGGTTCGACTCTGACTTCATAACTCATGCCGCTCTAAACCCCCGCGCCCTTGTACCCCTTCAGCTCTGGCGTCTGGAAACGCAGCACTGACTTGTGACCGATTCCCTGCTCCTGCAGGGTCTTATCCAGTTGCGGTTGGAACGGCTTTCCATCCAGCAACCAGGTGACCTTGGACCAGTCGATCTGCTCCCACTCCGGATGCAACGAAAAGGCCCCGGGGATCACTTCGTCGCGCAGGGTGCGAAAGGTCGTCGTCGGCGGCAACGGGTAGGCGAAGGGAGCGCTGAACATCAGATGATGATCCCAGCCGACATAAACGATCTGGTTGCCGTGAAAGTTCTCGATCCGGTCTTTTACCTCACCCTTGTAGTCGGGTGTGATGGCGTGTACTGGCATTATTGTTATCCTCAAATGGGTGCGGTTACTCAAAAGTGAGAGGCGACCGCGACGACCGCGCGCCTCTCAACCCCCTCAGGCGACGCCTTTCCATTTTTTCCAGCGCACCTCGTCGGGAGAGCCTTTGATATCCAGGTTGTCGGTGCCCACGTTCATGTGATAGTAGTCGCGCAGGATGTCCTCCAGCTCGGGGCCGCCACAGTTGCCCTGGAAGATCTGGTGTACCGGTAGCCAGGATTGCACGTATTTTTCCGGCTCCTCGTCGAAGATATCCTTGCAGCCATCGGAGCAGAAGTGGTAGCGATCGCCGTTGTAGATGGATTCGCGATAGCAGATCTGGGTCGGATCATCCACCTCGGTGAACAGCATCGGAACCTGACAGGTGTTGCACAGTTGCGGCAGCGCCTTGGTGTAGAACCTCTCACCGCGGGCTTCCATCTCTTTCGCCAGTTCCCAGCGCGGGCGGTAGTACTTGTCGAAGGTATCGGGGTACTTCTCGCTCAACCAGTCCATCTCTTCGTCGGTCGGGATCCAGGTATGGAAGCCGGTGGCGTGACCGTGGGTATAAAAGGTCCACCAGGTCTGGTGGGAGACGTGTTCCTTTTCCGTCTTGGTCAGCTCGGCGTATTTCGGCATGGTGATGCCGTAACGGGCCAGATCCTTGAACAGGGCACCACCGCCCTCTTCGAAGTAGAGCTCCCACGCCTCTTTCCAGCTCATCACCTTGTTGGGCAGCATGTAGTCCATCATCATCGCCACGATGACGAGCAGGCGGGTGCCGCGCCAGAACCACTTGTCGATCCATTTCTGCACGATCGGCAGGTTGTCCTCATGCTGCTCCAGCAGGAACTTGATCACCTCGAGACCCAGTGTCATGTGGCGCGCCTCGTCGGACTGGGCCGAGAAGCCGAAGGTGACCGTGGCCATATCACCGTTGTAGGCGGCGCCGGACATGAAGGGCACGAACAGCAGGTTGGTCAGTACATATTCGAAGCTGAACCCGATCGCCACCATGAACTCGAACGGTCCCGCCGTGCGCGCGTCGGAGAAAAAGGATTTCGGCACCGACAGATACCACACGCGGTCGTGCATGTGGGCCCATTCCTGCAGGCCGTCGAAGAACTTGTTGTAGTGACTCATGGCGTGGATCTGAGTCTGTATGTGACGCAGCTCGTCGAGGGACTGCATCTGGCAGGCCACGCGGGCACCAACACCGCTGAACTGGCGACCGGTATGCGCAAACCCCTGGAACGCCTGGTATTCCAGCGGCGACACACCGGTCAGAAAGACCTTGAGTGCGTTGACGTAACGCGGGTCGGAGATGTTGAGATGGCCGTTGTTCTGAGCGAACGCATCATAGATGGCGTACAGCTTTTTCTCTTTTTCCGCCTGGTACTTCCAATAGGCATCCATGGTCAGGCGAAACGGATCTTCCCACTTCGACCAGTCGGTGATTTTGATCCCTTCGAACTCCTCGAAGGGGAAGGCCTTTTTGCGATCCTGATAGGAAAACTCCCAATCCAGGTCACGGGTGAGCAGGCGATATTTGTCTTTGAGGTTGAGTTTCTTGGCTGCCATCGGAGTTACCTTCTTGTTATGAGTTCCAGGTCAGGGTGATCTGATCATCGTCTTCGTCGACGTTGCCACCGATCGTGATCAGGTTCACGTGCAGCTCCTGCACGTCCCAGTCGCGTCCCATTTTTTCCGCCACCGTTTCCCGCTTCACCACGAGACGGTTATCGGCATCGATGCGGATCATGGCCGGCATGTGGGTCACGGTCACATCGGGATTGTCCTGTTCGATCGCTTCGATGATGTAGCGTGATTCGTCATTATCCTGTAGTGCAATGAATACTTTCGACATGGGGCGTTTCCTTGTTGTTATTTGATGCCGGCCTTGGCGACCCGCTGTTCCAGTTCCGCCAGTGACTGTGCCAGCGCTCGATCATTCAGCATGGCCGCGGCCAATGGCGCCAGGGCACCTTCGGCCTTGCCGCGCCACTTCTCGACCCACTGCGCCAGCAGTGCTTTGTTCTCTTCGGACTCGGCCGCCGCCGTTTTCATCACGGCATCCACCCAACGGGAGGTGTCCTTGTACCAGAGCTGCATGAACTCGGTGAGCATGGCCACATCCTGGGCACCGTTGTCCGCCAGGTGGCGGTCAAACTGGGTGTAGACCAGGTCGTACACCAGGGTATCGACCACGAGATTCTGCGCGACGCACAGCTCAAACCAGTCTTCGGTTACCAGCATCTCCTCGCACAGCGCACGCACCCCCTGCCAGAAATCGGCCTCCATCCAGTGCTGCTTCGCCTCGGCCAGTGCAGTACCGCTGTTGCCATCCAGCATCAGGCCGATACGCGAGAGATACTGTGCGATGCCGAGTCGATCCATGCCATCGAACAGCAGCGCCTGAGTGATCGCGGTGCCATAGCCGTAGGCCGTGCCGTACACGTTGTTCAGGTTGGCGGCCAGCTCCAGGTGGCGCAGCGGCACCAGGTAACGGATCAGATCGGCCCGCTGCTGCTCGCTCAAGTGGCGGGCAAGATCACGCTTTTCGAAAAAGGCGTAGTTGCCCTCGGCGTTCTCCTGCATTTTGGCGCGCTGCTGCACGTAGGTGCCATAGTAGAACTGGCGCGGGTCCCGGAAGGCGTACCAGTCAGCCATTTTGATGGCGGTTCGGCGGGGATCATTCAGCTCGAAGTCCGGCTGCCATAGCGGACGGTAGTGAAAGTTGATTTCAGCCTGAAGATCGTAGGTGGCTTCCTGATAGCGGGTCGCCGGCTTGTCACCGAAACGCCGCATCACGTTGGCGTAGGTGTTGCGGACCGGCTCCAGTGTGGCTGTTTTGATTTCAATGGTCATGGAACTCTTCCCAGCTGTTTGTTGTTATTCAGAATTTCGCTCGTGATTGCGAGACATGAGAGTGTCTTCACCGTAGCGCCACTTCGCCATTTCGGAGTCGTTGGCACGGATTTGCTCTTCGGTCATGTGAACGACGCCGTTGGTGGCACAAAACTGGTCGAACGCACCTTTCGGCAAC
The DNA here is from genome assembly GCA_034189745.1 of Pseudomonadota bacterium. Taxonomy (GTDB): domain Bacteria; phylum Pseudomonadota; class Gammaproteobacteria; order Pseudomonadales; family Balneatricaceae; genus Marinobacterium. Next base: position 1,108 of record JAXHUI010000056.1, on the reverse strand, counting down.
ACCAGCTCGACATACAGCGAGGGGTCGCCGATGGCAAAGTCGAACTCGACGAAGCGAGCCCCGGGCTGGCTTCTGACCCGAACATATTTGGTCAGGCGATCAAACGTCGAGCGCGGCGGCAGATCATCGTTGCGTGAGCATAGTGTGAGTTTCGTCATTGGCACCCTCTGCGTTGGCTTCGGTTTATCGATGCATCTGTTCGATATGCGTCCGCGAGTGCGCCTGCAACGCCTATGCCAGATCCAAGACGCCGCTATCGCACAACAGAAAAATTATTCAATGGATTGATTTAAAAGGTAGGTTTTTTACAGCCGCGCCCGTCAGCACGCTGGCAGCGGCTTGAGGCCGGATGATCGAGCCTGAAAAAATGGTCATCTGATGAAGTTGCAGAATTTTTTGACGAAATGATCAAGCGGGCCGCCCTGGTTGCCCGGCGCCAGGCGAAGGCGAAAAATTACAAAAGAAAGATTCCAAACCGCTTTACCACGGCCGCCAGAGCCGCAAAGCAGCCAATAGTGATTATAGCGCTGATCACGAGGGAGACCCAGAAACCGACCCGCGGCAGAAGGAACGGGAAAGCCAGGAACATTGGCAGGGTCGGTAGCACATACCAGAAGGTATACCAGGCGTGATTGCTGATTTTCTCCGCCGGCTGGTGCTCAACGTAAAGCCAGATCATCGCCAGCACCGTCACCATGGGCAGGGCGGCGAGCAGAGCGCCCACCTTATCGCTGCGCTTGGCCACTTCAGAAACCAGCACCACCAGCGCCGCGGTGATCGCGTATTTTGTCAATATCCATGCCATCGTTGGTCCTCCGGCGAGCCCGCCTATCTGTCCAGTCTGGTTACCCGAAGCCGAAGCGCATTCACGATGACGCTGACCGAGGAGAGCGACATGGCGGCCGCTGCAAAAATCGGCGACAGCAGTATGCCGAAAAACGGATACAGAACACCTGCGGCAATGGGAACGCCGGCGGAATTGTAGATGAAGGCAAAGAACAGGTTCTGCCGGATGTTGCGCATGGTTGCCAGAGACAGCCGGCGGGCTTCGACAATGCCTATCAGATCGCCTCGCAGCAGGGTAATCCCGGCACTTTCGATGGCGACA